>NZ_JALQDQ010000002.1:0-122082 GCF_023631105.1 Caballeronia sp. AZ10_KS36
CGCCCCCCCCCCCCCCCACCCCCCACCCCCCCCCCCCCCGCCCCCCCCCCCCCCCCCCCCCCCGCGGCCCCGGCCCGCCCCCCCCCCCCCCCCCCGCCACTTTTTTTATCAATTCGCGTAATATGCGCGCCTACGCGGAGTTGCACTGGGTTGCACTCAACCGTCTCTAAAATAAGACGAACTGCGGTTAACAATCATTCTTTCAGATTGATTACCCTGCTAAACTTGGCCCGGTTTTTCGCCACAGGAGATCGAACACATGAAGGTTAAAAAGGCTGCGCTGCTCGTCGCCGCGCTGGGAATTTTCGCCACGGGCGCCTACGCCCAGGACGCGGGCACGCTCAAGAAAATCAAGGATACGGGTGTCATCTCGCTGGGGCATCGCGAATCGTCCATTCCGTTCTCGTACTATGACGACAAGCAGAATGTCGTCGGCTATTCGCACGAGTTCGCGCTGAAGGTCGTCGAGGCGGTCAAGCAGAAGCTCAACATGCCGAACCTGAAGGTGAAGCTGACGCCGGTGACGTCGCAGAACCGCATTCCGCTCGTGCAGAACGGCACCGTCGATATCGAATGCGGTTCGACCACGAACAACGTCGAGCGCCAGCAGCAAGCGGCTTTCTCGAACACGATCTTCGTGATCGGCACGCGTCTCATGACCAAGAAGGATTCCGGCGTGAAGGACTGGGCCGACCTGAAGGGCAAGACCGTCGTGACGACCGCCGGCACCACGTCCGAGCGCCTGCTTCGCAAGATGAATCAGGAAAAGAACATGGGCATGAACATCATCAGCGCGAAGGACCACGGCGAGTCGTTCCTGACGCTGTCGACGGGCCGCGCGGTCGCGTTCATGATGGACGATGCGCTGCTCGCCGGCGAGCGCGCGAAGTCGAACAACCCGGGCGATTTCGTGATCGTCGGCGCGCCGCAATCGCATGAAGCGTACGGCTGCATGATGCGCAAGAACGACCCCGAGTTCAAGAAGGTGGTCGACGACGCGATCGCAAAGGTCGAGACGTCGGGCGAAGCCGACAAGATCTACAAGAAGTGGTTCGAAAGCCCGATTCCTCCGAAGGGGCTCAACCTGAACTTCCCGGAAAGCGAAGACATGAAGGCTCTGTTCAAGAGCCCGAATGACAAGGCAATCGACTAACCGGTTCGGGTAAAGAACGAACGAGACGGAAGGAGCCTTGCTTCTTCCGTTTCTTTTTGGAGTGAGTCCATGTCTTATCACTGGAACTGGGGCGTTCTGCTGAGTCCGGTTTCCACCGGCGAGCCCACCACGTATCTCGGCTGGCTGATTTCAGGCTTCTGGGTGACGATTACCGTGTCGCTCGCGGCCTGGGTCATCGCGCTCGTGGTCGGCTCGTTGTTCGGCATCTTGCGCACGGTCCCGAATCGCACGCTGGCGGGCATCGGCACCGTCTATGTCGCGATCTTCCGCAATATTCCGCTGATCGTGCAGTTCTTCATCTGGTATCTCGTGATACCGGAACTGCTGCCGGCTTCCATCGGCAACTGGTTCAAGCAACTGCCGCCTTCCGCGCAGTTCTTTTCGTCGTCGATCATCTGTCTCGGACTCTTCACCGGCGCGCGCGTGTGCGAACAGGTGCGCTCGGGCATCAACGCGTTGCCGCGCGGGCAGCGCAACGCCGGCCTCGCGATGGGCTTCACGCAATGGCAGACGTATCGCTACGTGCTGATGCCGGTGGCGTATCGCATCATCGTGCCGCCGCTCACGTCGGAATTTCTGAACGTGTTCAAGAATTCGGCGGTGGCCTCCACCATCGGTCTGCTCGATCTGTCGGCGCAGGCGCGTCAGCTCGTGGACTACACGGCGCAGACCTATGAATCGTTTATCGCGGTGACGCTCGCGTACATGCTCATCAACCTTATCGTGATGCTGCTCATGCGCTGGATCGAAGCGAAAACGCGGCTGCCTGGCTACATCGGAGGCAAGTAATGCATCAGTTCAACTGGAGTGGCGTCATCGGCTCGCTGCCTACGCTGTGGACGGGCGCCATCATCACGCTGCAGATCACGCTGCTCGCCATCGTGATCGGCATCGTGTGGGGGACGGTCGTCGCGCTGTTTCGCCTTTCGGGCATCAAGCCGCTGCAATGGTTCGCGGGCGCCTACGTCACGCTGTTCCGCTCCATCCCGCTCGTGATGGTGCTGCTGTGGTTCTTCCTGATCGTGCCGCAGGTGCTGCAGAACGTGCTCGGGCTGTCGGCGGATATCGACATTCGCCTTGCATCGGCGATGGTCGCGTTCTCGCTGTTCGAAGCCGCGTACTATTCGGAAATCATCCGCGCCGGCATTCAGGCGGTGCCGCGCGGGCAGGTCAATGCAGCCTTCGCGCTCGGCATGACTTACGGTCAGGCGATGAAGCTCGTCGTGCTGCCGCAGGCCTTCCGCGCGATGGTGCCGCTTCTGCTCACGCAGGCGATCGTGTTGTTCCAGGACACGTCGCTCGTCTACGTGATCAGTCTCGCGGACTTCTTCCGCACGGCGACGAACATCGGCGACCGCGACGGCACGACCGTCGAAATGGTGCTGTTCGCCGGGGCATGTTATTTCGCGGTGTGCGTGGTGGCGTCGGCGCTCGTCAAAAGTCTTCAGAAAAAGGTCGCAAGATGATCTCTATCAAGAATGTTTCGAAGTGGTACGGGCAGTTCCAGGTGCTCACCGACTGCACGACCGAAGTGAAGAAGGGCGAAGTCGTCGTCGTGTGCGGCCCGTCGGGGTCGGGCAAGTCGACGCTCATCAAGACCGTCAACGGCCTGGAGCCGTTCCAGAAGGGCGAGATCAGCATCAACGGCCAGTCGCTCACGGACAAGAAGACGAATCTGTCGAAGCTGCGCTCGAAGGTCGGCATGGTGTTCCAGCACTTCGAACTCTTTCCGCATCTGTCGATCGTGCAGAACCTGACGCTCGCGCAGATCAAGGTGCTCGGCCGCTCGAACGACGAAGCGACGCAGAAGGGCCTGAAGCTTCTGGATCGCGTCGGTTTGCGCGCGCACGCGGACAAGTATCCCGGCCAGTTGTCGGGCGGTCAGCAGCAGCGCGTGGCGATTGCGCGCGCGCTTTCGATGGACCCGATCGCGATGCTCTTCGACGAGCCGACTTCCGCGCTCGATCCGGAGATGATCAACGAAGTGCTCGACGTGATGGTGGAGCTCGCACAGGAAGGCATGACCATGATGTGCGTGACGCACGAAATGGGCTTCGCGAAGAAGGTCGCGCATCGCGTGATCTTCATGGACCGTGGCTTGATCGTGGAAGACGACCAGAAAGACGCGTTCTTCGCGAACCCGAAGTCGGACCGCGCGAAGGACTTCCTCGCGAAGATCCTGCACTGAGCTTTCGCAACGCTAGAAAGAAACGCGGCGCTTCTGAGAAGAAGCGCCGCGTTTTTTTATTCGATGCCCAGTTCCGATTCGACTGCCGCCGTCGTGCGGATCTCGTCGATTTTCAGCGCGGAGCCGACGCACGCCTTCGCAAGCGGTTCGGCCGCCTTCTTCGCGACTGCCTCGGGCACCGGAATGTTGAACGTTCGCGCGAGCGCGCCTTGCTGGAACATCGCGAGATCGCCGGGAGCGAAGCGCGTCCAGACTTCGTTATCGGTGAGCGGCGAAGTCGCGATGACGGCGACGCGATCTTCGGGCGTCGTGTACTTCGCGAAGTCGATCGACATGTCCGCGTCGATCAGATGCGCGGTCGAAAACGGCCAGCTGCGCACGAGATAGTAGAGATGCGTGGAGCAGTGCGAAAAGAGCGCCTGCCCGTTCGACATCAGGAAGTTGAACACGCCGTACTGCGTGATCTCGCGCGTGAGCGTGGCGAGCGCCTCGAAGAGTTCGTCGAGCGGCGGCTGCGAGCACGGAAAGGCGCTGCGCAAGCCTTGCAGCAGCGCGCAAAACGCGAGTTCGCTGTCCGTGGTGCCGACCGGCTGATAGACGCCGGTCAGTTGCGGCGCGTGGCCGTTCAGATCGCCGTTATGCGCGAAGATCCAGTGCCGGCCCCACAACTCGCGCATGAACGGGTGGCAGTTCTCCAGAAGGATATGCCCTTGCGTCGCCTTGCGAATATGCGCGATGGTGTTCTTCGACTTGATCGGATACCGCTTGACCATCTCGGCGAGCGGCGAGCTCGCCGACGACTGATGATCGATGAACAGCCGGCACGCCTTGTCCTCGAAGAACGCGATGCCCCAGCCATCCGCGTGATGATCCGTCATTCCGCCGCGCGCCGCGAAGCCGGTGAACGAGAACGTCACGTCGGTCGGTTCGGCGCAATTCATTCCGAGAAGTTGGCACATGTTGCTCGATGCGGCGGGCCGAAGCCCTGAAGTCGGGTTGTTACAATACGTCCGACAAGCATATCACCGGGGCATTCCCGAAAAAATCGAACGCCGTCGCCGGTTGGCGGCCCGTTGTGGAATTTCCACGGCGATTTTTTCCGGCCGTGCGCTTCTCGGCTGCGCAGTTCTTTGCTTGCGGTTTGCTTTCTCTCAACGTCCTCGCCGTCACCACGCCATGTCCGCTACTTCCGCATCGCCCGATTCGCCTACGACCCTGACCCTGGCGCGCCCCGACGACTGGCACCTGCACGTGCGCGACGGCGCGACGCTCGCCGCCGTGCTCCCGCATACGGCGCGCCAGTTCGGCCGCGCGATCATCATGCCGAACCTGAAGCCGCCGGTGACGACCACCGAAATGGCCGGGGCGTACCGCGAGCGGATTCTGGCGGCATTGCCGAAAGAGGGCGCGGGCGCGCGCTTCGAGCCGCTGATGACGCTCTATCTCACCGACAACACGCTGCCCGACGAAATCCGCCGCGCGAAGGAAAGCGGCTTCGTGCACGGCGTGAAGCTGTACCCGGCCGGCGCGACGACGAATTCCGACGCCGGCGTGACGGATCTGCTCGGCAAGTGCGCGAAAACGCTCGAAGCGATGCAGGAAGTGGGCATGCCGCTCTTGACGCACGGCGAGGTGACCGATAGCGACATCGACGTGTTCGACCGCGAGAAAGTGTTCATCGACCGCGTGATGACGCCGCTGCACCGCGATTTCCCCGCGCTCAAGATCGTCTTCGAGCACATCACGACGAAAGACGCCGCCGACTACGTGCGCGACGCGCAAGGCACGATCGGCGCGACGATCACCGCGCATCATCTGCTGTACAACCGAAACGCGATGCTCGTCGGCGGCATCCGTCCGCACTATTACTGCTTGCCGGTGCTCAAGCGCGAGACGCATCGCGTGGCGCTCGTCGAGGCGGCGACCTCCGGTAATCCGCGCTTTTTCCTCGGCACTGACAGCGCGCCGCATCCGAAGGGCCTGAAGGAACACGCGTGCGGCTGCGCGGGCTGCTACACGGCGCTGCACGCGCTCGAACTCTATGCCGAAGCCTTCGACAAGGCCGGCGCGATCGACAAGCTCGAAGGCTTCGCGAGTTTCCACGGCGCCGATTTCTACGGCCTGCCGCGCAGCGCGGAGACGGTGACGCTGGAGCGCGCGTCATGGACGCTGCCCGCCGAGTTCGCCGCGGGCGATACGCAGATCGTCCCGCTGCGCGGCGGCGAGTCGATCGGCTGGCGGTTCGTGGAATCGGTCTGACGGTAGCAGCAGTGTCCGCGCGTTTCGACGAGATCGATTGGACGCGCCCGTGGCTCGCGCCGCTCGCGTCGCGCGGCAAACGCTGGCAGGCGGCGGCGCTCGATGGTCCCGCGCGCTATCTCGAAGCATTGAACGATGACGCGAGCGAAGCCGCGTTCGTCACCGGACGCGGCCGGCCGCTCGCGTTCATCGCGCAAGAATCGCTGCGGGAGGGCGCGTCGTACGAGGCGCATATCGCCGCGACCGGCTGCGTGCCGACGCGCCACAATCTCCACGATTTCTTCAACGGCCTGATGTGGTTCGCGTATCCGCACATCAAGGCGGCGCTCAACGCGTGTCAGGCGGAGCAGATCGACGCGCTCGGCATCGGCCCGACGCGCGGCGGCGTGCGCGATGCGCTCACGCTCTTCGACGAAAATGCGGTGCTGTTCGCGTGCGCTGATCCATCGCTCGCCGATGCGCTGCGCCGCTTCGACTGGCGCGCGTTGTTCGTCACGGAACGTACGTCGTGGGGCAGCCGGTGCGAGGCGCGCATCTTCGGCCACGCGTTGCTCGAAAAGCTCGTCGCGCCATACAAGGCGTGCACGGGGCACGCGTGGATCGTGGACGTGCCGGCTGCCTATTTCTCATCGGACGATGCCGAGCGCCGCTCCATGCTCGACGATCTCGTTTCGCGTAGCCTGATGGCCGAGCCGCCCGCGAGCCGCGCGTTCGCGCCCCTGCCGGTGCTCGGCGTGCCCGGCTGGTGCGACGCAAACGCGGACGCAGCGTTCTACGACGACCCGTCCGTCTTCCGTCCCGGCCGGCGCAGCGCGGCAGGCGCAGCGAAGCGCGCGAAAGCCGCATGTTAGAATCGACGCTGCAAAGCAGGCCAGGCAGCCGCGGCTTCGGCGCTTCTGGCGTCGAGGGCGAGGAAAGTCCGGACTCCACAGGGCAGGGTGATGGCTAACGGCCATCCGTGGCAACACGCGGAACAGGGCAACAGAAAGCAAACCGCCGATGGCTTCGGGCGCAAGTCCGAAGATCAGGTAAGGGTGAAACGGTGCGGTAAGAGCGCACCGCGGCCGTCGCGAGACGTGCCGGCACGGTAACCTCCACCCGGAGCAATTCCAAATAGGCAGGCGCGCATCTTCGCGATGCAGGACGGTGCCCCCGTTCGTCTGCGGGTAGGAAGCTCGAGCGCGTCAGCAATGGCGCGCCTAGAGGAATGGCTGCCACGCGCGTTCGCCTTCGGGCGGCGCGCGCACAGAATCCGGCTTATCGGCCCGCTTTGTCGTCATTCAAAAGAAAGAGCCGGCGTCATCATGACGCCGGCTCTTTTTTTCTGCGACGCGCTTAGCGTTCGACGATATCGAACGAATGCGTGAGTTCCGCCGTCTTGGCGAGCATGATCGACGCCGAACAATACTTGTCGTGCGACAGATTGATGGCGCGTTCCACCGTCGCGGGATTCAGGTTCTCGCCCGTGACCGTGAAGTGGAAGTGGATCTTGGTGAACACCTTCGGGTCTTCGCTTGCGCGCTCGGCCTTGAGCGTCACCGAGCAGCCTTCGATTTCCTGACGGCTTTTCTTCAGGATCATCACGACGTCGTACGCGGTGCAGCCGCCCGTGCCGAGCAGAACCATTTCCATCGGGCGCGGCGCGAGATTGCGGCCGCCGCCTTCCGGCGCGCCGTCCATGTTGACGAGATGACCGCTGCCGGTTTCGGCGGCGAACGCCATGCCGTCCTGTCCCATCCAGCTCACTTTGCATTCCATGCTGAGGCTCCGCCCGCTTGACGCGTTGTAGACAGCTTTCATTGTAGCGGTTCATCGAACCGTCATCGCGGACCGGGTTCGCGCATTCTCGGATTGACGCAGCCGGGAAGCCAGAATCCGCATAACCGCGCGCGCCACGCTGACGCTCGGAAATTCAGCCGCCGCGACACCGAAACGCCGTGGCGACAGCGCAAGCCGAATCCACATTATGAAACGTTCTCTCATGATGCGAATCTTCTTGCTTTGCAGCATGACCGTGCCTATACTCAGGCCATTGGTTATTGCAGTACCTACAGCGTCTCCTCCACCTCCTCCTAGGTGGATTGAGCCCGAGCTTCAAATGCTCGGGCTTTTTTTCGTTCGAAGAGCCGCGCGCCGTCGCAATGGGCCGCCGAGTGCCGCAACCCTTTGACGCAACGAGCGTTTTCCCGCTATACTTCAAAGTTCTCTTCGTCACACGCCCGCGGAGAGAAGTCAGGGAGAGCCTGCACGCGCAAGGAAAGTCATTTAGCGCACTCATATAAGCAGGACCGAACAAGGTAAAGAGCAAAGGGCAGATTAATTTTTGGATCGATCATGAAGACGTTTTCCGCAAAAGCCGAAGAGGTGACGCGCGAATGGTACGTGATTGACGCGACGGATAAGGTTCTCGGCCGTGTCGCCAGCGAAGTGGCACGCCGTCTTCGCGGCAAGCATAAGCCTGAATTCACTCCGCACGTCGACACCGGTGACTACATCATCGTCGTCAATGCCGGCAAGCTGAAGGTCACCGGCAACAAGACCACGGACAAGAAGTACTACCGTCACTCGGGCTACCCGGGCGGCATCTATGAAACGACGTTCGGCAAGATGCAAGAGCGTTTCCCGGGCCGCGCGCTCGAGAAGGCTGTGAAGGGCATGCTGCCGAAGGGCCCGCTCGGCTACGCGATGATCAAGAAGCTGAAGGTCTACGCTGAAGCCACGCATCCGCACACGGCTCAACAGCCCAAGTCGCTCGAGATCTAAGGGAGCCCACATGATCGGTAACTGGAACTACGGTACGGGCCGCCGCAAGAGCGCCGTCGCTCGTGTCTTCATCAAGTCGGGCAAGGGCGAGATCATCGTCAATGGCAAGCCCATCGCCGACTATTTCTCGCGCGAAACGTCGCTGATGATCGTGCGTCAACCGCTGGAACTCACGAACCACGCCACCACGTTCGACATCAAAGTCAACGTGAACGGCGGCGGCGAAACGGGTCAGGCAGGCGCGGTCCGCCACGGCATCACCCGTGCGCTGATGGACTACGACGCAACGCTCAAGTCGCAACTGTCGAACGCCGGCTTCGTCACGCGTGACGCGCGTGAAGTGGAACGTAAGAAGGTCGGTTTCCACAAGGCACGCCGCAGGAAGCAATTCTCGAAGCGTTAATCGCTTCGGGTTTCGCCGGTTCTGCCGGCGAAGCTGCTGCGAAAGCCGCCCGCACTGCAAGGTGCCGGCGGCTTTTTCTATGGGCGCGATTTACCCGAATCAGTCGAATTTGCATATAGCCTCTTGATTTCATGGGCTTTCGGCACGATTTTGAGATCAGCCCTACAATAGCGGCTAGAAGCTAAATTGGAGAGTTCAATGAGCGCAGTCAGCGACACCCCCACGACCGAAATGCCGATGCCGTTCGTCTTCACCGACGCTGCGGCCGACAAGGTCAAGCAATTGATCGACGAAGAAGGCAATCCGGATCTGAAGCTGCGCGTGTTCGTGCAAGGCGGCGGATGCTCGGGCTTCCAGTACGGTTTCACGTTCGACGAAGAAATCAACGAAGACGACACCGTGATGGACAAGAGCGGCGTTCAGCTGCTCGTCGATTCGATGAGCTATCAGTACCTCGTCGGCGCGGAAATCGACTATAAGGACGATCTCAACGGCGCGCAGTTCGTGATCAAGAATCCGAACGCGACGACGACTTGCGGTTGCGGTTCGTCGTTCTCGGTCTGAACGCGGATCGAGCGGTTGTGGAAAAGCGGAGCCTTCGGGCTCCGTTTTTCGTTTCTGCTCGCGAAAAAAGTCAGCGCGGGTAGATCGCGCCCAGCACGCGCTCGCCGGCCGCGCCTGTCACCGACGCGAGATTGCCGGGCTCGCGCGCCACGCAGCGCATCGCGAGCCACGCGAACGCGAACGCTTCGACTTGCTGCGGCGGCACGCCGAGCGCATCCGTCGTCATCACGGGCACGCCCGAGACGCCGGTTTCATCGAGCGCCTGTTGCAGCATCTGCATGAGCACGGGATTGCGCGCGCCGCCGCCGCAGACGTAGACCGCGCGGGCGTCGGACGCGTGGCGCTCGATTTCGCGCGCGACCGTCACGGCCGTGAGCGCGGTGAGCGTCGCTTGCACGTCGGCGGGGGCGAGCGACGGGAACGGCGCGAGCTTCGCATCCAGCCACGACGGGTTGAACAGATCGCGGCCCGTGCTTTTCGGCGGCGCTTCCTCGAAAAACGGCTCGTCCAGCAGCGCGTTGAGTAGCGGCCGGTTCACCTCGCCGCGCGCCGCGAACTTCCCGCCGTCGTCGTACGGTTTGTTCAGATGCCGGTGCGCCCATTCATCCAGCAGCGCGTTCGCCGGGCCGCAATCGAAGCCGCGCACCGCGCCGCTCGCCGCCAGGACCGTGATATTGCTGATGCCGCCCAGATTGCAGACGACGCGCGTCTCGTTCTTCGCGCCGAAAATCGTCGCGTGGAACGCCGGCACGAGCGGCGCGCCCTGACCGCCGGCGGCGACGTCGCGGCTGCGGAAATCGGCGATCACGTCGATATTGGTCATTTCCGCGAGCAACGCCGGATTGTTGATCTGCCGCGTGTACCCTTTTTCCGGCCGATGCCGCACCGTTTGACCGTGCACGCCGATCGCGCGCACCTTCGTCGACGAATAGCCGCTCACGCTCTGCAACTCGTGGCAGCAGACGGCGTAGCGCGTGGCGAGCGCATTGCCGGCGAGCGCCTCGCGTTCCAGTTCGTTGTCGCCCGGCGCCTGCAGCGCGAAGAGCGCGTCGCGCAGACCCTCGGAGAAGGACACGTGCGCCTCGCCGAGCACGACCGGCGGTTTGCCCGTGGCGAACTGCACCGCGACGCCATCGACGCCGTCCATGCTCGTGCCGGACATCAGGCCGAAGTACACGCCGTCTGCCTTGCCCGGTTCCATTGCTTCGGCTTTTTTCCCCACGCTCGCCTCCTCGTCGATGCTCGTCGGTGCTTGTCCATCAACGCGGGATTATCCGCGCATCCGCGCCGATCGTTAAGACGCAGCCACCGACCGCGGCCACCGCCCGCAGCCGCCGCCGAATGTCCGCGCGCCGCCGAACGGACCGAATGCGCGGCTCATCGCGTAAAATCGTGAGCCTGAACACGCCAATACGCCCATCACGCCCATTACGCCATTGCGCACCGCGCGAGGCCGTCCGGGACGGCGCCATCGCAATTTTCCACATCACAAGCCGCAAGCATGACCACTGACTCCAACGCTTCTTCCGCGCCGCCGCGCGAGGCCTTTCCGATCACCGACGACGTGCGCGCCGCCCTCGCGATCGCCAAGCGCGGCTGCGACGAACTGCTGATCGAAGACGAGTTCGCGCAGAAGCTCGCACGGAGCGCCGCCACGGGCAAGCCGTTGCGCATCAAGCTCGGGCTGGACCCGACCGCGCCGGACATTCACATCGGCCATACGGTGGTGCTCAACAAGATGCGCCAGTTGCAGGACCTCGGGCATCAGGTCATCTTCCTGATCGGCGATTTCACGTCGCTGATCGGCGATCCGTCCGGGCGCAACGCCACGCGCCCGCCGCTCACGCGCGAGCAGATCGAAATGAACGCGAAGACGTATTTCGATCAGGCGTCGCTGGTGCTCGACCGCGAGAAAACCGAGATCCGCTACAACAGCGAATGGTCCATGCCGCTCGGCGCGGACGGCATGATCAAGCTCGCTTCGCGTTACACGGTCGCGCGCATTCTGGAACGCGAAGATTTCACCAAGCGTTTCCAGACCGGCGTGCCCATCTCGATTCACGAATTCCTCTATCCGCTGATGCAGGGCTACGACTCCGTCGCGCTCAATGCGGACCTGGAACTCGGCGGCACGGATCAGAAGTTCAATCTGCTTGTCGGCCGTGAATTGCAGAAGCAATACGGTCAGGAGCAGCAATGCATTCTGACGATGCCGCTCCTCGAAGGGCTCGACGGCGTCGAAAAGATGTCGAAGTCGAAGCACAACTATGTCGGCATCAGCGAGAAGCCGACCGAGATGTTCGGCAAGCTGATGAGCATTTCCGACGTGCTCATGTGGCGTTACTTCGAACTGCTGTCGTTCCGCAGCATGGAAGAGATCGCGCGCTTCAAGCAGGAAGCGGAGGGCGGCCGCAATCCGCGCGACTTCAAGGTGATGCTCGCGCAGGAAATCGTCGCGCGATTCCATTCGCCGGCGGACGCGGAGCGCGCGCTCGAAGACTTCAACCATCGCGCGAAGGGCGGCGTGCCGGACGATATCCCGACCGTGACGCTCGCGGGCGCGCCGCTTGCCATCGGCCAGTTGCTGAAGCAGGCGGGGCTCGTGCCGTCTACGAGCGAGGCGCTGCGCAACATCGAGCAGGGCGGCGTGAAGATCGACGGCGCGACGGTTTCCGACAAGGGTTTGAAAGTCGAGCCGGGCGAGTTCGTCGTGCAGGTGGGCAAGCGCCGCTTCGCGCGCATCACGCTGACGGCGTAAGCGGATGATCGCGCTTATCCAGCGAGTGCGGCGCGCCGACGTGCGCGTCGGCGAACGCGTGACCGGCGCGATCGACGCGGGCCTGCTCGCGCTCGTCTGCGCCGAACGAGGCGACACCGAGGCCGCAGCCGACAAGCTGCTCGCGAAGATGCTGGCGTACCGCGTGTTCAGCGACGCGGCCGGCAAGATGAACCTCTCCGTGCAGAACATCGACGGCGCGGGGCAGGCGGGCGGCGTGCTGCTGGTCTCGCAGTTCACGCTCGCCGCCGATACATCGAGCGGTTTGCGCCCGAGCTTCACGCCGGCCGCGCCGCCCGACGAAGGCAAGCGGCTCTTCGATTACTTCGTGCGCGAGGCGCGTTCGAAGCATCCGATTGTCGAGACCGGCGAATTCGGCGCGGAAATGCAGGTGTCGCTCGTCAACGACGGACCGGTGACGTTCTGGCTGCAGGTGCGGCCATGACGACGCAAGTCCTGTTCATCCGCCACGGCGAAACCGACTGGAACCGCGTGAAGCGCATCCAGGGGCATATCGACATTCCGCTGTCCGCGCATGGCGTGCTGCAAGCGGAACAATTGGGCGCGCGCATCGCGCGGGAAGGGCGGCTCGACGCCGTCTACACCAGCGATCTTCTACGCGCCCAACAGACCGCCCGCCCGTTCGCCGATGCGCTCGGACTCGACCTGCGCTTGTCCGAAGGCTTGCGCGAACGCAACTACGGCGCGTTCCAGGGCCACGACAGCGACGAAATCAGCGAGAAGTTTCCGGCCGAGTACGTCGAATGGCAGACGCGCGATCCCGGCTTCACGCCGCCCGGCGGGGAATCGCTGCGCGTCTTTTTCCACCGCGTGATCCACGCGATGGAGCCGATCGTCGCCGCGCATCCGGGCGGGCGCATCGCGTGCGTGGCGCACGGCGGCGTGCTCGACTGCATCTACCGGTTCGCGATGAAACTGCCGCTCGACGCGCCGCGCAACTGGCCGCTGCTCAATTGCAGCCTCAACGTGGTCGATTACGACAGCGGCCATGCGACGGTGATGTCGTGGGGTGACGTGTCGCATCTCGTGACCGACACCGCCGACGACAGCCTGCGCAAGACAGCCTAGTCGTTCTTCTTTGCGGCAACTCGCAAGCGCGCACGCTTCGAGATGCCGTTGACGAGCGCCCAGCGGACGACCGGCGCCATCGCCCGCACGCAGGGACGCACGATGACCCGCCGCATCGGCGCGAGCGACGACAGCCCGAGCATGTCCTGCGCCCAGTCGGGCAGCAAATCGACGCCCGCATTGAACACGAGCACGCGCGCGGGCTTCATGACGACGCTCGGCGTCGGCGCGTTCCTGAGCACGCGAATGACTTCCTGCGTGCGCTCGCTTGCATGCAAATGCGGACGCATGGCGGCGAGATAAGCGTCGACCTGCGCGCGCGTGGTCGGCACGTCCCGCGCGCCGAGCAGGCGGGCGACGAGCGCCGTTTCTTCGAAGTAGCGGTCCTGATCCGCCTCGGACAGAGTTGGGTCGACGTAGCGCAGATAGCCTTGCAGAAAGCTCGTGACTTCCGCGACGTGCACCCATGTCAGAAGATCGGCATCGCTCGCGCGATACGACCGGCCATCGGGCGCGGTGCCCGTCACGCCCATATGGATGCGCTTCACGCGCTCGATCAGCGCGAGCGCGTCTTGCCGGTTGCCGAACGTGGTTCCCGCGATGAAAGTCGCCGTGCGCCGCAGACGCCCGAGGATATCCGTGCGAAACGTGGAGTGATCCCACACGCCCGCGAGCGCCAGCGGATGCAGCGTCTGGAGCAACAGCGCGCTGATGCCGCTCGTCATCATCGACGTGAAATCGGCGTGGACTTTCCAGCAGATGGTGTCCGGCCCGAAGAGGCCCGGATCGCCCGGCGGCGAGGAGTAATCGAGCGTCGGCCCGCTACCGGTCGTGAGATTCGTGATGCCGCGTGCAATCGACGACCGCACGCGCGTGACCAACGTTGCCTGATCCGACATGCGCTAGCCGTTGTTGGCGTCCCAGAGGTCGCGGATCGGGCCGCCGTCCGGCGCGGCAATGCCGAAGTGCCGATACGTCAGCAAGGTCGCGACGCGCCCGCGCGGCGTGCGCTGCAAATAGCCTTGCTGGATCAGATACGGTTCCAGCACGTCTTCGATGGTGTCGCGTTCTTCGCCGATGGCCGCCGCGAGGTTATCGACGCCGACAGGCCCGCCGTCGAACTTGTGCAGGATCGCTTCGAGCAGCTTCCGGTCCATCAGGTCGAAGCCGACCGGATCGACGTCCAGCATCTTCAGCGCAGCATCCGCCACTTCCGCCGTGATGCTGCCGTTCGCCTTCACTTCCGCGTAGTCGCGCACGCGGCGCAGCAGCCGGTTCGCGATACGCGGCGTGCCGCGCGAACGCCGCGCGATTTCGAGCGCGCCCTCGGGCACGATGTCCGCCTTCAGGAGCGACGCCGAGCGCGACACGATACGCGCGAGCTCGTTCGCGTTATAGAACTCCAGCCGCGACACGATGCCGAAGCGGTCGCGCAGCGGATTCGTCAGCATGCCCGCGCGCGTGGTCGCGCCGACGAGCGTGAACGGCTGAAGATCCAGCTTCACGCTGCGCGCGGCCGGCCCTTCGCCGATCATGATGTCGATCTGATAATCCTCGAGCGCCGGGTACAGGATTTCCTCGACGACCGGCGACAGCCGATGAATCTCGTCGATGAAAAGCACGTCGTTCGCTTCGAGATTGGTGAGCAGCGCGGCGAGGTCGCCTGCGCGCTCCAGCACCGGCCCCGACGTCTGCCGCAGATTCACGCCCATTTCCCGCGCGATGATATGCGCGAGCGTGGTCTTGCCGAGACCCGGAGGGCCGAACAGCAGCACATGATCCAGCGCTTCGGAACGCCGCTTGGCCGCTTCGATGAAGATTTCGAGCTGCCCGCGCACCTTTTCCTGCCCCACGTATTCGTCGAGCTGGCGCGGTCGCAGCGCGCGCTCGAAGGCTTCTTCGTTCGGCGAGACGGGCGTGGCCGAGATGATGCGTTCGGCGGCGAGTTTGTCGGTTTCGATCATGGGTCGATTGTACAGCGAGCCTTCTCGCCGCGAACCTGGCCGAACGGCCTAGTGGCGCACAGCGCCGGGCGCCCCGAGAATCAGGCTTTCGAGAGCGCCTTCAACGCGAGCTTGATGCCTTCCGAGACGCCCGTACCCGCCGGCACGTTCTTGATGGCGGCGAGCGCTTCCTTCTCGGAATAGCCGAGCGCGAGCAGCGCATTGAGAATGTCGGACGCATGGTCGGACTGCGAAGCGGCGCTCGCCATTGCGCCGAGATCGGCGCCGAGCTTGCCCTTCAGTTCGAGCAGCAGGCGTTCAGCCGTCTTCTTGCCGATGCCCGGCACGCGCGTCAAGCGCGCGGTGTCTTGCGTCGTCACCGTCTGCGCAAGCTCTTGGACGCTCATGCCGGAAAGCACCGCGAGCGCCATGCGCGCGCCGATGCCGCTGATCTTTAACAATTCGCGAAACGTCGCGCGTTCCTGCGATGTGAGGAAGCCGTAGAGCAGATGCGCGTCCTCGCGCACGATCATCTGCGTGAGCAGTACAACCTTGTCGCCCGCGTTCGGCAGGTTGTAGAACGTGCTCATCGGCACGTCGATTTCATAGCCGACGCCGTTGCAGTCGACGAGCAGGTGCGGCGGATTTTTTTCCAGCAGAACGCCGGCGATGCGACCAATCATGTTTGCGTTATCGAATGAAAAGATTTAGCCGATGAGCCTGCCGCGCCGCACGCGCAGGCCTTTCTTCGCGAGCGACGGCGCAATGCCGCCGAGCGTGGCGAGCCCCGTGCCGCCGTGCGCGTGACAGATGGCCATGCCGAGCGCGTCGGCGGCGTCGGTGCTCGGCACGCCCGTAAGATTCAGCAGGCGCACGACCATGTGCTGCATCTGCTCCTTGGTCGCGCGGCCGTAGCCGACAACAGCCTGCTTCAGTTGCAGCGCGGTGTATTCGGCGACCGGCACGCCGCTCGCGACCAGCCCGCAAATGGCCGCGCCGCGCGCCTGCCCGAGCAGCAGCGTCGATTGCGGATTGACGTTGACGAAGACTTTCTCGATCGCCGCCTGATCGGGATTGTGCTGCCGGATCAGCGTGGAAATGCCGTCGAAGATGGTGTTCAGGCGCGAAGGCAAATCGGCGTCGGCCGTCTTGATGACGCCGCTCGTCACATAGTTGAGCGAGTGCCCCGCCATGTCGATGATGCCGAAGCCCGTCACGCGCAGGCCGGGGTCGATGCCTAGTATTCTCATTCGTTCGCGATGCGGCTCGTCCAAAGTGAAATGGCCTGCTTGCGCGACTCGACGCGCAAACAGGCCAATACTAAATGAACTCGGCGCGATTAATGGCGGAAATGGCGCGTGCCGGTGAGGATCATCGCGACATTGTGCTCGTCGGCGGCGGCGACCACTTCGTCGTCGCGCATGGAGCCGCCCGGCTGGATCACGCAGGTCGCGCCCGCGTTCACCACGACGTCGAGGCCGTCGCGGAACGGGAAAAACGCATCCGATGCGACCGCCGAGCCGTTGAGCGAGAGACCTGCGTTCTGCGCCTTGATGCCCGCGATGCGCGCCGAATCCACGCGGCTCATCTGGCCCGCGCCGACGCCGAGCGTCATGCCGCCGCCGCAGAAAACGATGGCGTTCGACTTCACGTACTTCGCCACGCGCCAGGCGAACATCAGATCGTCCATTTCCTTCGGCGTCGGATGGCGCTTGGTGACGACGCGCAATTCATGCGGCTGCACGTTCTTGGAGTCGAGCGACTGAACCAGCAGACCGCCGCCCACGCGCTTTAGGTCGAATGCGTTGTGGCCGTCGCCGAGCGCGATTTGCAGCAAGCGCACGTTCTGCTTCGCGGCGAACACGGCACGCGCGGCTTCGCTGAACGAAGGCGCGATCAGCACTTCGACGAACTGCTTCGCCACGGCCTGCGCCGCCGCTTCGTCCACTTCGCGATTGAACGCGATGATGCCGCCGAACGCCGAAGTGGGATCCGTCTGGAACGCCTTCGAGTAAGCCTCGTGCGCGTTCGCGCCGATGGCGACGCCGCACGGATTCGCGTGCTTGATGATGACGCACGCCGGCGCGTCGAAGGTCTTCACGCATTCCCACGCGGCGTCCGAATCCGCGATGTTGTTGTACGAGAGTTCCTTGCCCTGCAACTGCTCGTAGTTGGCGAGCGCGCCGGCGGGCACCGAAAGATCGCGGTAGAACGCCGCGCTTTGATGCGGGTTTTCGCCGTAGCGCAGGTCCTGCACCTTCTCGAACGCCAGATTGAACGTGGCGGGGTAGGTGTTGCGCTCGCTGTGCTGAAGCGTGTCGGTGAGGCTCGTCAGATAATTCGTGATCGCGCCGTCGTACTGCGCGGTGTGCGCGAAGACCTTCGTCGCGAGCCGCAAGTTCGTCGCATAGCCGACGCTGTTGTTGTTCGCGCGCATTTCGTCGAGCACGGCGGCGTAGTCGGCCGGATCGACGATGACGGTCACATCGCGATGATTCTTCGCCGCTGAGCGCAGCATGGTCGGCCCGCCGATGTCGATGTTCTCGATGGCGTCTTCCAGCGAGCACTGTTCCTTCGCCACCGTCTGCACGAACGGATACAGGTTGACGACGAGCAGGTCGATCGTCGGAATGTCGTGCTTCTCCAGCGCGGCCATGTGCTCGGGCAGATCGCGGCGCGCGAGAATGCCGCCGTGCACCTTGGGATGCAGCGTCTTCACGCGCCCATCCAGCATTTCCGGGAAGCCGGTGTAGTCGGCGACTTCGGTCACGGGCAGTCCCGCGTCCGCGAGCAGTTTCGCCGTGCCGCCGGTCGAAAGAAGCCTGACGCCGAGCTGCGAGAGCGATTGGGCGAATTCGACGATGCCGGACTTGTCGGAAACCGAGATGAGCGCTTGCTTGATCATGATGAACACTGAAACCAGAAAGGATAACCAGGCCGGACTCGAGGCGCGCGCCTCGTCCGAAGAATCAAATCAATCCGTGCTGCTGAAGTTTCTTGCGTAGCGTGTTGCGGTTGATGCCGAGATACTCGGCGGCGAGCGACTGATTGCCGCCTGCCTGCGCGAGCACCACTTCGAGCATCGGTTTCTCCACGCACGAGATCACCATGTCGTATACGTCGTGCGGGTTCGAGCCGTCCAGGTCCTGAAAGTAGCTGTCGAGGCTCTGGCGGACGCATTGTTCGATGTTATGTCTGCTCATGCGGCGATTCGTCGGTCTGTGTTGTTCTGTCCGCCGCACGATTCTTCATCGGCCGCTTCGTCTGCGTCCGCGGCCTCATCCACATAGACGAGACGGTCTGACAGCGCCTTTTGCGCGTCGAAGAATTCGTTCACAGCGAACAATTGTTCTTTGGTCGTGTCGAGCGTATTCATCCGGTGCCGGAAGGTGTTGGCCCCGGAAAGGCCGCGAGTGTACCAGCCGATGTGCTTGCGCGCAGTCCGCACGCCCGTGAATTCGCCGTAGAACGCGTAGTGATCTTCGAGGTGCTCGTTCATCACCTGCTGGATCTCGTCGATGCGCGGCGGCGGCATGCGCTCGCCCGTCGCAAGGAAGTGCTCGATCTCGCGGAAGAGCCACGGCCGGCCCTGCGCCGCGCGGCCGATCATGATGGCGTCCGCGCCGGTTGCCGCGAGCACGTCGCGCGCTTTTTCGGGCGTCGCGATGTCGCCGTTCGCGACGACCGGAATCTTCACCGACGCCTTCACGGCGGCGATGGTCTCGTACTCCGCGTCGCCCTTATACAAGTCGGCGCGCGTGCGTCCGTGCACGGTCAGCATGGAGATGCCGGCATTCTCGGCAATGCGCGCGATGGTCAGCGCATTCTTGTTCTCGCGATTCCAGCCCGTGCGAATCTTGAGCGTGACCGGCACCGCGTCCGGGCCGACGCCGACCGCCTGCACGACCGCCTCGACGATGCGCGCGACCAGCGGTTCGTTCTGCAAGAGCGCCGATCCCGCGGCGACGTTGCACACCTTCTTGGCCGGGCAGCCCATGTTGATGTCGATGATCTGCGCGCCGTTCGCCACGTTGTGACGCGCGGCTTCGGCGAGCATCTGCGGGTCGGCGCCCGCGATCTGCACGGCAATCGGCTCGACCTCGCCCGCATGGTTCGCGCGGCGCATGGTCTTTTCGCTCTTCCACAACTGCGCGTTGGACGCGACCATCTCCGACACCGCGTAGCCCGCGCCCATGCGCTTGCACAACTGGCGGAACGGCCGGTCGGTGACGCCTGCCATCGGAGCGACGAACAGGTTATTGCGCAGAACGTGTGAACCGATGATGGGCATGAAGTCGGGGCACCGGGCGGGCGAACGTTCGGCAAGGAGCGCCGTGTCGCGTCAGACGGATGCAGGAATGCGGAAGGGAAACGCGTATTTTAACGCTAAGCGAGTGCTGAAATTAAGAGCAATCGCGTGCAAGTGTTTAAATCTTCTATGAAAGCAGACGCGGCCATAGAGGATAAGTCGCGCGTCTGCCACACAAGTCGCACAGGTTCAGCGCCGCTGGCCGAACATCATCTGCCGCGCGAGCGCCGTTTTGAGCGGCGGCAGGAATTCGAGCGCAGTCAGCGCCAGCCCGCGCGCGGCGGCGAGCGGCGCAAAATCCACCGTGAAGATGCGGGCGAGCGTATCCGTCGCGCCGATGGTGAAGCGCCGGTCGAGCGCGCGCCGCTGTGCGAAATGCGCGAGCGCGAGCGGGCGCGGTCCGTCGGTCGAGAGGGCGTCGCAGAGCGCCTGCGCGTCGCGCAGCCCGAGGTTCAAGCCCTGGCCCGCCACCGGATGCAGCGTTTGCGCCGCGTTGCCGATGGCGACCGTGCGCCGGTCCACCAGCGTGTCGAGCGCCGTCAGCCCGAGCGGGTACGCCGCCCGCCCGACGATGCGCGTAAAGCGCCCCATGCGCGAGCCGAACGCGACGCCGAGTTCGGCGAGGAAGGCGTCGTCGTCGAGCTGCATGCGTCGCGCGGCTTCATCGGGCGAGCAGCACCAGACGAGCGAATAGTCCGCGTGACGCTGGCCGCCGCACGGCAGAAGCGCAATCGGGCCTTGATTCGTGAAGCGTTCCCACGCGACGTTGGCTTGCGGGTCCGACACGCTCACGGTGCCGACGATGGCCGTCTGCCCGTAGTCGCGAGCCCGGCGCTGCGCGGATTCCGCGACATCGCGCGGACCTTGCTGATACAGCCCGCCTTCTGCGTTGACCAGCACGCGCACCCGGATCATGCGCTCGACACCGCCTGATTGCAGCGGCAAGGTCACGCCTTCGTTGTCCTGCAAGGGCGGCAGGGCGGAAGTATCGGTGAGCCAATCGACCTTAGTCGCACGCACGGCCTTCGCGAGCGCGCTGACGAGCGAGCCGTAGCGCACCACGTAACCGAGTTCCGGCAAGTCGTGTTCGTCGTGCTCGATCAGCGTGCGCCCGAAATGCCCGCGCTGCGAAACGTGAATGCGGCGGATCGGCGTGACGTCGGCGGGAAAGCCGAGCGGCTGGAGCATGACGCGGCTGCCGTGCGAAAGCGCGAGCGAGCGCGGATCGTTCGCGGCGGCTTCGGGCGTGCGCGCGTCGATCAGCGCGATGGAAAGCCGCGAGGTCGCGCTGCGCCGCGCGAGCCAGCCGGCGAGCGCGAGCCCGACCGGCCCCGCGCCGACGATGGCGATGTCGTAATCGAAATGCGGCTGCGTGGTGGCGTCGCTCATGTCGTGAGGTTCAATGGCTGATGGATTCGCGCATGAGCGCCTCGATCTCGTCGGCTGCGACGGGGACTTCGCGCGTCAGCAAATCGCAGCCGCCGGGCGTGACGAGCGCGTCGTCTTCGATTCGGATGCCTGTGTTCCAGAAGCGCTCGGGCACGTCCTCGGCGGCGCGCACGTACAGGCCCGGCTCGATGGTCAGCACGTTGCCGGCCACGAGCGTACGCCAGGGACGCGCGCCTTGCTCGTCGCGCGGGCCGTCGGCTTCCCGATACTCGCCCGCGTCATGCACATCCATGCCGA
Source organism: Caballeronia sp. AZ10_KS36 (assembly GCF_023631105.1). Lineage (NCBI taxonomy): Bacteria > Pseudomonadati > Pseudomonadota > Betaproteobacteria > Burkholderiales > Burkholderiaceae > Caballeronia > Caballeronia sp. AZ10_KS36. The sequence goes on from NZ_JALQDQ010000002.1 coordinate 21,155, forward strand.
GCCAATGGCCGGTGCGATGCATATAGAAGCGCGCGTAGGCGCGTTCCGCGATGACGTTCTCCACGCCGCCGAACTTCGCTTTATCGAGGATGCCGGTGTCGAGCAGACCTTGCGACAGCACTTCGAGCGCGGCCTGATGCGGCGCGTCGAAGCTCACGCCCGCACGCGTCGCGTCGATGGCGGCGGACTGCGCGGCGAGCACGATGTCATAGAGCTCGCGCTGCGCTGGCGTGAAACGGCCGCTTGCCGGGAACGTGCGCGTGATGTCGGAGGCGTAGCCGTCCAGCTCGCACGCGGCGTCGATGAGGACGAGGTCGCCGTCGCGCAGGATTGCATTGCCCGCCGGGTAATGCAGCACGCAGGCATTCGCGCCCGTAGCCACGATGGAACCGTACGCGGGCGCTTGCGCGCCGCGCCGCCGGAACGTGTAGAGCAGTTCCGCTTCGAGTTCGTATTCGCGCATGCCGGGGCGGCAAGCGTGCATCGCGCGGCGGTGCGCCTCGGCGGAGATGGATGCCGCGCGGCGCATGATCGCGATCTCGTGCGCGTCCTTCACCATCCGCATTTCGTCGATGATCGGCAACAGATGCTGCGCCCGCGTCGGCGCGCGCACGCCGCTGCGGCTTTGCGCCCGTACGGCGTCGAGCCAGCCGCGAACCTTGGCGTCGAGTTCAGCCGACGTTCCGAGCGCGTAAAAGAGCGCGGGCTGGTCGGCGAGAAGGCGCGGCATGTGTTCGTCGAGCGCGCCGATGGCAAAGGCGGCATCGAAACCGAACGCCTCGGCGGCAGCTTCGGGGCCGTAGCGAAAGCCTTCCCATGTCTCCCGTTCGGCGTTCTTCTCCCGACAGAACAGGATAGACGCGGGCTCGCCATCCCGCGCGCTCGCGTTCAGCACGAGCGTCGCCTCGGGTTCGCTGAAGCCGGTCAGGTAATAGAAGTAGCTGTCGTGGCGGAACGGATAGTCGGTGTCGCGATTGCGCATGACTTCCGGCGCGGTCGAAAGGACGGCGAGCCCGCCGCCCTGCGCGCGCAACTGCGCGAGCACACGCTCGCGGCGGCTGCGGTAGACATCGACGGCGATCGGGCTGACATCTTCGGTAAGTGAGTTCATGCGCCGATTGTAGCGCCGGCCTACAAGCTGCGCGAATAGGCCATTCGGCCTAGTGGTCGCATGTCACACGGCGGGGCATACTCGCCCGAAAGCGGTCGAGCTCGTTACCGCGTGCCTACTCTTGCACCCGGTTGCGCACGCTGCCCGCCACGAGGTCGAAGCGGAACAGCCGGCATTCGAGCGCGCCGTTGAACAGCGGCGTCTTGGTCGATTCGCGCAGCCGGAGCATGCCGGGCAGCTTGCGGTCGGACGTCAGCACATAGGCGCGCCAGCCGGGGAAGCGCTGCTTGAGCGCGTTGCCGAACGAGACGAAGAATTCGGTGTCGGCGGGATCGGGCTGGGCGCGGGCGAATGCGTCGTCGTCCTCGCGGCGCGACCGAGCCGTGTCGCGGATTTCGCCGCGCGGGCCGCGTCCGCGCACTTCGATGCGTTCGCCATACGGCGGATTCGCGACGAGGATGCCGGGCGCCTCGGTGGGCGGCGTCATGTTGCGGGCGTCCACCTGCTTGAGCGAGAGTTCCGGCACGCCGGCGCGGCTCAGGTTCGCGCGCGCCTTGTCGAGCATGTCGCCGGAGATGTCGCTGCCGAAGATGTTGATGTCCTTCGCGTTGGCGCGCGCGGCGCGCTTCGCTTCCATCGCGGCGTTCTTGAGCTTTTGCCACATGCCCGGATGGAACGGCTTCAGCTTTTCGAAGCCGAAGCGCCGCTCGCTGCCTGGCGCGATGTTGAGCGCGGTTTGCGCGGCCTCGGCGAGGAAGGTGCCGCTGCCGCACATCGGATCGAAAAGGGGCGTGCCGGGCGTCCATCCGGTGAGGCGCAGAATGCCGGCGGCAAGATTTTCGCGAAGGGGCGCCGCGCCCTTGTCGAGCCGCCAGCCGCGCTTGAAGAGCGGTTCGCCGGAGGTGTCGAGATAGAGCGTGCACTCGTTCATGGTGAGGAACGCGAACACGCGCACGTCGGGCTGCGCCGTATCGATGCTCGGGCGTGCGCCGCTCAGATCGCGCAGGCGGTCGCACACGGCGTCTTTTACGCGCAGCGTGGTGAATTCAAGGCTCTTGAGCGGCGATTTGATCGCCGTCAGATCGACGCGCATGGTCTGGCTCGGCGTGAACCACTGTTCCCATCGCTGCCGATGCGTCAGTTCGTAGATATCGTGCTCATTGCGATACGGGCCGTGCGCGATCTTCAGCAACACGCGGCTCGCGATGCGCGAGTGCAGGTTCGCCGCCATGCCCGCGACCCAGCCGCCCCGGAAGTGCACGCCGCCCGGCACTTGCGCGCCGACGGTGAGCGGACCGCTTCCCGAGAGCGGCGCAGTGCTGACGTGTCGCTCCCCGATCTCGGCAAGCTCGGCGGCGAGCGGCGCTTCGAGACCGCGCGGGCAGGGGACAAACCAGTCGAAGAGAGGGGAGGACATGTGGGGCGGTTGCGGGGTTCAAAGGCGGTATTGTACGCGGGGGAACTTCGAAAGGCTGTGCGCTAGAATCTGCCGCCGCGTCGTTTCCGGCCCGCGCCGGCCAAGGAAATGGCAACGTCTCCTTCCGCTTCGGCACAGACGGTCAGTAACTCCGGCGGTCTTTCATTCGCAAAGTGTTAGTCCGTGCAAGCAGCCCGATACACGCATTCGCTATCAAATTCTAAAAATGGTCAATTGGGCTTATTTCCCGAGGTCCGACAAAGCGACGCGTCTTGCCGTCGGCGTTGTCCAGGCAATCGACGAAGTTCATTCGTCGATTGCTTCGGATAGACATGCGCTTCCGAGCAACGGTGTTCTGGCTTATGTTGCCGCGCCTCTTGTAAAACTCGGCTTCGCCGTCGAGGCAGGGAAAAAGCACGCGGACAAGATTCGCGTCCCCGTCTTATATGGCAACAACGGATGAGTCGCCAAGGCATTCGAAGCGGATGCCTATCACGCGGACGAACGGTACGTGGTCGAGGTCGAGGCCGGACGTGGAGTGACCAACAACCAGTTCCTCAAAGGCCTCTTCCAAGCGTGCATGATGGATGACGTCGACTATCTGGCGATTGCAGTCCGGAACGTCTACGTTGCCGCGGGCGTGACGAACCCAGACTTCGACCGCGTCGTCACGTTCTTCGACACCCTCTTGGCGAGCAACCGGATGCGGCTTCGTCTGAAGGGTATCTTGATCGTTGGCTAATGAATGGAATGGTGCGTGGCATGACTTTATGCGCTCGTCCACGGCTGGCGAACGAGCGCGGTTCTTCTTAGTCGCCAACCCTCACTCCACCGCCTTCATCATCTCCTCGACCACCTTCTTCGCATCCCCGAACACCATCATCGTCTTGTCCATATAGAAGAGTTCGTTATCGAGCCCGGCGTAGCCCGCCGCCATCGACCGCTTGTTCACGATGATCGTCCGCGCCTTGTACGCTTCGAGGATAGGCATGCCCGCGATAGGCGATTTCGGGTCCGTCTTCGCAGCCGGGTTCACTACGTCGTTGGCGCCGAGCACGAGCACCACGTCCGTCTGCCCGAACTCGCTGTTGATGTCCTCCATCTCCTGAACCATCTCGTACGGCACTTCGGCTTCCGCGAGCAGTACGTTCATGTGCCCCGGCATGCGCCCCGCGACCGGGTGAATCGCATACCGCACGTCGATGCCCTTTTCAACGAGCTTGTCCGTCAGCTCCTTCAGCGCGTGCTGCGCGCGTGCGACGGCGAGCCCGTAACCCGGCACGATCACCACGCTTTCGGCGTTGCCGAGCATGAAGGCGGCATCATCGGCGGAACCGGATTTCACCGGCCGCTGCTCCTGCGCGCCGCCCGCCGCCGCGCCGCCCGCCTCGCCGCCGAAGCCGCCCAGAATCACGTTGAAGAACGAGCGGTTCATGGCGCGGCACATGATGTACGAGAGAATCGCGCCCGAGGAACCGACCAGCGATCCCGCGATGATCAGCATCGGATTGTTGAGCGAAAAGCCGATGCCCGCCGCCGCCCAGCCGGAGTACGAATTGAGCATGGAGACGACGACCGGCATGTCCGCGCCGCCGATCGGAATGATGATGAGCACGCCCAGCGCAAACGCGATCAGCGTCATGATGACGAACGGCAGCCACGACTGCGTCACCATGAAGATGATGCCGAACCCGATCATCGCGACAGCCAGCAGCAGATTGATCAGATGCTGCCCCGAGTACACCACCGGCGCGCCCTGAAAAAGCCGGAACTTGTACTTGCCCGAAAGCTTGCCGAACGCGATGACCGATCCCGAAAACGTGATCGCGCCGACGAACGTGCCGATGAACAACTCGACGCGATTGCCGTACGGAATCAGATCGCCCGGCGGCGCGAGTCCGAACGCGGACGGCTCCGCAACCACCGCATACGCGATGCACACGGCCGCGAGACCGATCAGCGAGTGCATCGCGGCGACGAGCTCGGGCATCTTCGTCATCTCGACTTTGGCCGCGATATACGCGCCCGCCGCGCCGCCGATAATCAACGCGGCGAACAGAAGCGAGAGCCCGAGCGAGAGATTGGATCCGAGATAAGCGGCCTGTTTCGCGATCAGCGCGAGCGTCGTGAAAATGGCGATCGCCATGCCCGCCATGCCGAACGTATTGCCGATGCGCGCGGTCTTCGGATTCGACAGGCCCTTGAGCGCCTGAATGAAGCACACCGAAGCGATCAGATACAGCAGAGTGACGACGTTCATGCTCATTTACGCGCCCTCCTTGCTGGTCAGCTTCCTCGGCTCCTTCTTCTTGAACATTTCGAGCATGCGCCGCGTGACGAGAAAGCCGCCGAACACGTTCACCGCGGCGAGCAGCACCGCCAGCGCGCCGAAGAACTTGCCCGTGCCGCCGACCGTCAGACCGACCGCGAGCATCGCGCCGACGATCACGATCGCCGAAATGGCGTTCGTCACGGCCATGAGCGGCGTATGCAGCGCGGGCGTCACGTTCCAGACCACGTGATAGCCGACGTAGATCGCCAGCACGAAGATGATGAGGTTGATCACCGTATGGTTGATGACGTCCATGTTCGTCTCCGTGTCAGGCGGTCGCGCGGGCAAGCTGTCCGTCGCGGCACTGGAGCGTGGCCGCGACGATGTCGTCCGCGAGGTCGATGTTGAGCGTGCCTTCCTTCGTCAGGATCAGCTTCAGGAAGTCGAGCAGGTTGCGCGCGTAGAGCGCGGAGGCGTCGGCGGCGACCATCGAGGCGAGATTCGTGTGGCCGACGATATGCACGCCATGCTTCGTCACCACCTGATCGACTTCGGTGAGCGGGCAATTGCCGCCTTTTCTGCCTTCGAACTCGGGGCCGCGTCCGGCGGCGAGGTCCACGATCACCGAGCCCGGTTTCATGTGCTTCACCGTTTCCACCGAGATGAGCGTCGGCGCGGGACGGCCGGGAATCAGCGCGGTCGAAATGACGATGTCGGCGGCCTTCGCGCGTTCGTGCACGAGCGCCGACTGTCGCGCGAGCCAGCTCGGCGGCATGGGCCGCGCGTAGCCGCCGACGCCTTGCGCCGCCTCGCGTTCCTCGTCGGTTTCGAACGGCACGTCGACGAACTTCGCGCCGAGCGATTCGATCTGCTCCTTCACGGCCGGCCGCACATCCGACGCTTCGACGACGGCGCCGAGGCGCTTCGCCGTCGCGATCGCCTGCAGGCCCGCGACGCCCGCGCCCAGCACGAGCACGCGCGCCGCCTTCACCGTGCCGGCGGCGGTCATGAGCATCGGCATGAATCGCTGGTAGTACTGACAGGCCATCAGCACGGCCTTGTATCCGGCGATGTTCGCCTGCGAAGAGAGCACGTCGAGGCTCTGCGCGCGCGTCGTGCGCGGCGCGGCTTCGAGCGCGAACGCGGTGATGTTCGCTGCCGCGAGCCGCGCGGTGTTCTCGGTGTTGAACGGATCGAGCATGCCGATGAGCACGGCGCCCGGCTTGATCGTCGCGAGTTCTTCGGCGGATGGCGACTGGACCTTGAGCACGATGTCGGCTGAAAACGCGGTGGTGGCATCGACGATATCGGCGCCCGCTTGCGCGAACGCGTCGTCGATATAGCTCGCCCGCACGCCCGCGCCGCTTTGCACCGAAAGGCGGTGTCCTTGCGCGACGAGCTTTTTGACCGTCTCCGGCGTGGCGGCGACGCGCGCCTCGTTCGCCCGCGTCTCGGCAGGCACTCCGATATGCATGTTGAATCCTCCTGTCTTTTCTTTTCTTGCCCTCGCGCGCGGCCACGCACGAGGGAGAGACCAAGGCTGTTTTCGGGTTTCAGATGCTGACGGACGACTTCTCAACTCTAACTGAAGAATATGCGCCCAACATGCAATCCGGGGCGCGATCGCACCCCGCGCTAACCCTTAGGCCGCGCGCACGTGATCGGACGGGTGACGGTAAAATGTCGGCCATGAAATCAGATACTTGGGCTCCTCACGTTACGGTCGCGGCGGTCGTCGAGCAGGACGGGCGCTTCCTCGTCATCGAGGAACACACGTCCGCAGGGCTGCGAATCAACCAACCGGCCGGTCATCTCGAAGCGGGCGAAACGCTCGTCGAGGCGGTCGTTCGCGAGACGCTGGAAGAAACGGCGCATCGCTTCGAGCCCGAGGCTCTCGTCGGCGCGTACATGACGCACTTTCAGCGTCCCGGGCGCGACGTGACGTATCTGCGCTTCACGTTCTGCGGCAAATCGGCGGGCGAGGTGGCGGGGCGCGCGCTGGACAAAGGCATCGTTCGCGCGATGTGGCTCACGCCCGACGAACTGCGCGCGACGGCCGCGCAGCATCGCACGCCGCTCGTCATGCAGTGCGTGGACGACTATCTGGCCGGGCGGCGCGTGCCACTCGATTTCATCCATACGCATTCGGTCGCGCCGGTGGCGCGCTCCTGACGCGCTCGCGCGCCAACAACGCGGTAATCCTATGAGCAAGCGAAGAGTAGTGGTGGGCATGTCGGGCGGCGTGGATTCGTCGGTGACGGCGTGGCTGCTGAAAGAGCAGGGCTACGACGTGGTCGGCCTGTTCATGAAGAACTGGGAAGACGACGACGACGGCGAATACTGCTCGACGCGGCAGGACTGGATCGACGTGGTGTCGGTGGCGGACCTGATCGGCATCGACGTCGAAGCGGTCAACTTCGCCGCCGAATACAAGGACCGCGTGTTCGCCGAATTCCTGCGCGAGTACTCGGCCGGCCGCACGCCAAATCCGGACGTGCTGTGCAACGCAGAGATCAAGTTCAAGGCGTTCCTCGATCACGCGATGTCGCTCGGCGCGGAAACCATCGCGACCGGCCACTACGCCCGCGTGCGCGAGCACGATGGCCTCTTCCAGTTGCTGAAGGCCACCGATTCGACGAAGGATCAGTCCTACTTCCTGCATCGGCTGAATCAGCAGCAGCTTTCGAAGACGCTCTTCCCGCTCGGCGAAATTCCGAAGACGAAGGTGCGGGAAATCGCCGCGCAGATCGGCCTGCCCAACGCGAAGAAGAAAGATTCGACCGGCATCTGTTTTATCGGCGAACGGCCGTTTCGCGACTTCCTGAACCGCTATCTGCCGACGCAACCCGGCCCGATGAAGACGGCCGAAGGGAAAGTCGTCGGCGAGCACATGGGACTCGCGTTCTACACGTTCGGACAGCGCAAGGGCATCGGCATAGGCGGCGCGAAGGACGGCAGCGGCGAGCCGTGGTTCGTCGCGGGCAAGGACATGGCGAGCAACACGCTCTATGTCGTGCAGGGCCACGACCATCCGTGGCTTCTGTCCCAGACGCTCGTCGCGGGGAACACGAGCTGGGTCGCGGGTTTCGCGCCCGAGAACGGCACGGCGTGCGCGGCGAAGACGCGCTATCGGCAGCAGGACGCCGCGTGCCGCTTCGCCGCTGCGGACGACGGTCATTTCCAGTTGAACTTCGACGACGCGCAGTGGGCGGTGACGCCGGGACAGTCGGCGGTGCTCTATCAGGGCGACGTGTGCCTCGGCGGCGGGATCATCGAAAGCGCGGCGGCGGACGTGGCATCGCCCGCGCCGCGCGCGGTGGCGGCTGCCGCAAACTGACGTCGCGTGCCCCGGACGCGAGTGCGCCGGGGCGCGCATCGGTAGCCGTCGGCTATCGTCTCGATAAAAAGTCATTTGATACAATCGCTTGACTCTCTACCTATTGGTAGATAAAGTACGCCCATCGACATCGGATGAACGGTGAATGACGCGATGGACAAGAACACGGTACGCGAGGCGCTGCTGGATCATGCGCAGACGGTCATGATGAAGCGCGGCTACAACGGCTTCAGTTATCGCGACTTGTCGGACCTCGTCGGCGTGAAGACGTCGAGCATCCACTATTACTTTCCGACGAAGGAAGATCTCGCGCTCGAAGCGGTGAACGCCTATAGCGCGGACGTCATGTCCTCGGTCTATGCCATCGACAGTTCGGCCTCGGCCGACAAGAAGCTCGACCGCTACACGAAGCTCTTCGGGCGCATCATCGGCGACGGAACGCAAGTCTGCCTCTGCGGCATGCTGGCGGCGGACATCGAGTCGCTGCCGGAGAAAGTGCGGCATGCCATTCAGGCGTTCTTTCGCGCCAACGAAAACTGGCTGGCGAAGGTCCTCGCGGAAGGCGAGGCGCAGGATACGCTCGATGCCGGAGGCAAGCCCGAGGCGGCGGCGCGCGCCCTCTATGCCGCGTTTCAAGGCAGTCTGCTCGCATGCCGATTGTTTCAGACGCGCGCGCGTCTGGACGAAGTCGCCGCAACCGTGCGGCGGTAGATAACCCTGTGGATAAGTCTGTGAAAAACCCGTTTTCCTTCGTGCCTTTGTCTATCGTTTGATAGGTAGATTTTGGCGTAACTGAAGCCTTCTGGGCGCAGTGCAGCGTCGTTCGCCTTTGAATGGCGCGCCCGGCTGCGGGTTGGCGTCAGCCGCTCTCTTGCCGCGCAGTGCATAAAGCTGGCGAATCCGCCGATGTGTCTATCTAGTAGTAGATTTACGTAAAACGTTCGTTTCCTTTTTACCGACCGGAGAACACCATGAAAAAGCTGAAAGCCACGTTGCTCGCTACCGCCGTCGCCACCGCCGTTCTGGCGCATACCGCAGCCGACGCCGCGCCGGTGCTCGAACCGACGACGCAGCAATTTATCGACACGCTCGCTGCGAAGAACGGCCCGCCGATCTACACGCTGTCTCCGGCCGACGCGCGCAACGTGCTTGCAGGCGCGCAAGCACAGCCGGTTCAGAAGGAAGCCGCGAAAATCGAAGACCGCGTGATAGAAGCCGGTCCGACGGGCAAGATCGCGTTGCGCGTCGTGCGGCCGGCGCATGCGAAGGGCACGCTGCCGGTCATCATGTATTTCCACGGCGGCGGCTGGGTGCTCGGCGACAAGAACACGCACGACAGGCTGGTGCGCGAGATTGCCAACGGCGCCCAGGCCGAAGTCGTGTTCGTCGATTACGACCGGTCGCCCGAGACGAAGTACCCGGTGCCGATCGAAGAAGCGTACGCAGCGACGCGCTACGTGGCGGACCACGCCCGCGAGTTCAACGTCGATGCGTCGCGCATGGCGGTGGCCGGCGACAGCGTCGGCGGCAACATGGCCGCGGCCGTGACGCTGCTCGCGAAGGAGCGGGGCGGCCCGGCGCTGCGCGCGCAGGTGCTGTTCTATCCGGTGACGGACGCGAACTTCGACGACGGTTCGTACAACGAGTTCGCCAACGGCCCATGGCTCACGCGCGACGCAATGAAGTGGTTCTGGGACGCCTACGCGCCGAACGCGGCGGATCGCGCGAAAGTCACGGCGTCGCCGCTGCGCGCAAGCATCGATGAATTGAAGGGATTGCCGCCGGCGCTCGTCATCACCGACGAAAACGACGTGCTGCGCGACGAAGGCGAAGCCTACGCCCGCAAGCTGACCGAAGCCGGCGTACCGGTGACGTCCGTCCGCTACAACGGCACGATCCACGACTTCGTGATGCTGAACGCGCTCGCCGAGACGCCCGCCACGCGCGCCGCAATCGCGCAGGCCAACGCGACGCTCAAGGCCGCGCTGAAGAAGTAACGCGTGCTTGCCGGACCGCTCCCGCCTTGCGCGGGAGCGCGGCGCTCAGCGCGGCTCGGTATCGATGAACGATTGCCGTTGCGCGAGCCGCGCGTAGAACTTGTCGAGCGCCGGATGCGCCTCGCGCCAGTCGAGGTCCGGCATGCGGAAGTCGAGATAGCCGAGCGCGCAGCCGCACGCGATGTCGGCGAGCGTGAAGCGGTTCGCGGAGCACCACTGTTTCGTGTCGAGACCGCGCGCCATCGCGCGCAGAGCGTCCTCGATCTTGTGCCGCTGCCGCGCGATCCACTTCTCGCTGCGCTGGGCTTCGTCGCGCAGCACGCTTTCGAGGCGAATCAGGACGGCAGCGTCCAGCATGCCGTCCGCGAGTGCCTCCCAGCAGCGCACTTCGGTGCGCTCGCGCCGTTCCTGCGGCAACAGCTTGCCCACGGGCGTCAGCGTGTCCACGTATTCGCAGATCACACGCGAATCGAACACCGCTTCGCCGCCGTCCAGAATCAGACACGGCACTTTGCCGAGCGGGTTGAAATCGTGGATCTTCGAATCGGATGCCCAGACGTCTTCGAGCACCAGTTCGCAGTCGATCTTCTTTTCCGCCATCACAATCCGCACCTTGCGGACGAATGGACTCGTGTGCGAACCGATCAGTTTCATCATCTATTCTTCGCGTTCGTTTCGGATAAAGCGGAGGTCGATCTTAACCGGGCGCGCCTGCGTCAACCGCATTTTCGAGATGCGGCGCAGGCCGGTGTCGTCTGGCGACAACATGCCGTTGCGGCAAGACGCTCAGTGCTGCTCATCAGCAGACGAAACACGGTGCGAAGCAGACGGAAATATCGGGTTCCTATGCGTTCGGCGCATGCAACGCGCCGAACTTACTGCGCGCTGGCAGTCGTCGCGCCATCCGACGCCGGGCACGGCAAAACCGGCGCGGGGCGCGCGCTGGCCGCTGCCGCCTTGCCCTTGGCCGACGATGGCGTCGCGACGGCAGGCGGCAGCGCACCGAGACTTCGCACGCCTGCCGAAATCGCCGTGGCGAGCGCATTCACCGCTTTGCGATGCCCGTCGACCAGCGCGCCGTAACCTTCGCCGACAGGCTCGTCCGCGACCGTGCGACAGGTCATGACCGTCTGCGAACCGGCGGCGCGCACGCTCCAGACCGCGTCGAGCACGGCCCGCGAGCCCGGCCACGACTCGAACCGCTGCACCTTCACCGTCACGCGATACACCGGCGCGGACTCCGGATACGGCGTGCCGTAGACGTCGATCGCATTCAACTGCTGCGACAGATCGCTCGACAGCGCGCGCCGCACTTCGTCGCCGGGCAGCGAGGCCCAGCGTTCCTGCTCCAGCACGCTCACCTGCGCGGGACTCGTCTGCACGACCAGCTGATTGCGCGAAACCTGCTCCGGCATGTCCACCGGCGCGAGCTGGAAGTAGAACGCCGCCGCCGACGACGACACTGCAGCCGGCGTCTGCGCCGCGCCGCCCAGGGTATAGAACCGGCTCGACGGCGAGGACGCGCACGCGCACAGCGCGCCTGCCGCGCCCACGGTCAACAACAACGCGCCGAACCTCATGGTTTGTCCTCCGGTTTGCCGCGCAAGAGCGATTCCGGATGACGTTCCAGATAATCCGCCAGCGCATTGAGCGATTGAAGCGTCCGCGTCAGTTCCTGCATCGCCTGATGCACGTCGGACTGAAGCGGCGAATCTTGCTGAAGCGTCGATTGCGCCGCGCCGAAGGTTTTCTTCGCCTGCGTGAGCGTGTCGCGCATTTCGGGCATGACTTCCTTGTTGAGCTGATCGAAGAGCGTATTGGCGTTCTTCAGCGACCCGTTGAGATTCGTGCCGATCTGGTCGAACGGAATCTTGTCCAGCTTGCGCGCGATGTCGGCAATCTGCAGTTGCAGTTCGTCGAGCGTGTTCGGCACCGTCGGCAGTTCGATCGGATCGCCCGCGACGTTCACCTTCGCGGGCGCGGCCTTCGGGAAGAAGTCGAGCGCGACGTAAAGCTGGCTCGTCAGCAGATTGCCGGTGCGCAACTGTCCGCGCAGGCCGCGCTTGACGAGCAACTGAAGCATGTCGTGGCTCTGCTCCGTTCCCTGTTCGGGCAGCGCGGCTTTCGCGCGGCGGCCGAGCCGGTCCGGATACAGGTCGATGGTCACGGGCATCATGAACGAATGCGTCTGCTGGTCGTATCGCACGCCGATGCCCGTCACCTGCCCGAGCACGATGCCGCGGAAATCGACCGGCGCGCCGACCGACAAGCCGCGCAACGACTGATTGAAGTTCATCACCACATGCACGGGATCGCCGTCGGGATCGCGCATCGCGTCGGCCTGATCCGAGGCGAGGCGGAAGGTCGCGTTTTCCTTCGCTTGGGCGCCGGCCTGCTGATTCGGCGGCGTCTGGAACGCGATGCCGCCGAGCACGACGGTCGCGAGCGACTGCGTGTTGAGCGTGAAGCCGCTCGAATCCAGCCGCAGATCGACGCCGCTCGCGTGCCACCAGCGCGAGTTCGTGCCGACGTACTGGTCGTACGGCGCGTTCACGAAGACCTGCATGGTGACGCCGGTGCCGTCCTTGTCGAGCGAAAACGCCGTGACCTGCCCGACCTGCACGCGCCGGTAATACACCGGCGAGCCGATATCCAGCGAGCCGAGCGATTCGCCGTGCAGCGTGAACGTGTGTCCTTTCTGGTCGCCGGTGACGGCAGGCGGTGTCTCCAGACCGACGAAGTAGGTCTGATCCTCGGTCGATTTCCCCGCGTCCGCGCCGATGTACGCGCCGGAAAGCAGCGTGGAAAGACCGGTGACGCCGCTTGCCGCCACGCGCGGCCGCACGACCCAGAAGCGCGTGTCCTTCACGGCGAAATCGGTGGCTTCCTTGGTGAGCTGCACATCGACGAGCACGCGCGAATGATCCTTCGACAGCGTGATGGTCTTGACCGTGCCGATGTCCACGTCCTTGAACTTGACCTTGGTCTTGCCGGGCTCCAGGCCCTCGGCGCTCACGAAACTGATGGTGACGGTCGGACCGCGGCTCGACACCGTCTTCACGACCAGAAACACGCCGATCAGCGCCGCGACGATCGGAATGACCCACACGAGCGACGGCAGCCAGCGGCTGCGCGGCTCGATCACCGGCTCGGGCAGTCTCGGCGGCAGGCCGTCGCCGCTCGTTTCCTCGGGAGGCTTAGGCGTATCCGGCCCATTCGGACCTTGGGCACTAGTCATATTTCTTTCCTGACGGTTCTATGTTGTCCCATATCAGACGTGGGTCGAACTGCATGGACGCGAGCATCGTCAGGACGACGACGGACGCGAACGCGAGCGCGGCCGGCCCCGCCGTGATGACCGCGACCGACTTGAAGCGCACCAGCGCGACGGTGAGCGTGACGACGAAGATATCGAGCATCGACCATCGGCCGATGCCTTCGACGATGCGATAGAGCGTCGTGCGCTGACGCGGACGCCACGTCGAGCGCCGCTGCACGCTCACGAGCAGAAACGCGAGCGACAGCAGCTTCAGCATCGGCACGAGAATGCTCGCCACGAAAATGACCACGGCGAGCGGATAGTCGCCATCGTTCCAGAACAACGCGACGCCGCTCATGATGGTGTCGTCTTCCGCGCCGAGGATGGACGACGTGTGCAGCATCGGATAGACGTTCGCGGGAATGTAGAGGATCGCCGCGCTGATGAGAAGCGCCCACGTGCGCGCGATGCTGTCCGGATTGCGCCGATGCACGGCCGCGCCGCACCGCGTGCAGCGCTGCTTTTCGACCGTGCGCGCGAGCGGCTGCACGAGGCCGCAGGCGTGGCAGCCGACTACGCGCTCGCGCGATGCCGTGGTGAACAGCGTGGGCGGTTCGGCGCCGGGCGCGGGCGAGTCGGTGTTGCGCTGCGCGTCGGTCACGATTTCTGCCTCGCGGGCGGCGCGACGGCCGCACGCCCGCGCGGGGGAAGCTGACCCGCGAGATCCCAGAGCGAGCGCGGATCGAAACTGACGACGACCGCCACCATCAGCGTGAGCGCGCCGAACGCGAAGAGCGCGGCCTCCGGAATCACGCGCGCGACGCTCAGCATCTTCACGAGCGTGACGAGCACGCCGAGCATGAACACTTCGATCATGCCCCACGGCCGCACGAACTGAATCGCGCGCAAGGTGAGGTGAAAGCCCGGCGGCACGTAACCAGCGCGCACGGGCATCAGCACGTAGAGCAGCGCGGTCAGTTCGCAAAGCGGAAACAGGATGGTCGCGCAAAACACGAGCACCGCGACGAACTCCATGTGCTCGCCCCACAGCGCGATGATCGCGCCGATGAGCGTCGTTTGCGAGGTAATGCCGTTCGCGTCGAGTTCGACGATGGGAAACGCCTGCGCGATGACGAAGGTGATGAGCGCGGCGAGCGTCGTCGCGCAGATGCGGTCGAGGTTGGATGTCATGCCGCGGTAGAGTCGCGCGCCGCAGCGCGGACAGTTCGCGGTGCTATGTTCGGGCAGCGCGCGCTTTCTGAAGAGCGCGTCGCATTCGTGACATGCGATCAGTTCTTCTGAATCGTTCACATTCATAGTCGATGCCGGGCCTTCTCATGCGTGTTCGTAGGGCGCCGCAAGATCGGCCCGGGGCAGTAAGAGCAAGTCCCGGGCCAGCGCGCACGGTAGCAGCATGGTATCAAAGACCGATGACGCGCGACGATAGGGCACGCTGGAAGCGCAAGCGAGACCGGCGCGGAATAAACCGGCCGACGGTTCCGTTCACTTCTGGCCGCGCCCGGAGGCGTCGACCGTTGCATGCGCGGAATAGTTCGTTGCATGGATGCAGTACATCGCTGCAAAACGGCCGCAAAGCCGCGCCAGTGCTGGCTTGGAGCCTGCGCGGCATGTCCCGGCGCGTGTGATGGCATTTCGCCGCTGTTCGGGTAGCATGGCGGCGCATGCATCGGCCAGACGCTTATTACGCACATTCAGGACATCAGCATCATGGAAAGCAGTGTTGGCATCTCACAAGCCACTACGACCGAGCGATACGGCGCGACGGCAATCGCGTTTCATTGGCTCATCGCGCTCTTGATCGTCGGCGGGTTCTATCTCGGCTGGATCATGACCGATATTCCCGGCTTCACCCCGACCAAGCTCAAGTACTTCTCGTGGCACAAGTGGATCGGCGTGACCGTGTTCGTGCTCGCGGCGCTGCGGCTCGTGTGGCGCATGACGCATCGCGCGCCCGCCATGCCGGCCGGCATGCCGCGCTGGCAGCAGGGCGCGGCGCACGTCACGCATATTCTGCTCTACGTGCTGATGATCGTGATTCCCGCATCCGGTTATCTGTACAGTTCGGCGGCGGGCTTGCAGGTCGTCTATCTCGGCGTGCTGCCGCTGCCGACGATCATCGGCCCGGACAAGGCGCTCAAGGCGACGCTGCGCATCGTCCATGTGGCGCTGAACTACGGCCTGCTGGTGCTCGTCGCCATGCACGTGCTCGCGGCGCTCAAGCATCATTTCGTCGATCGCGACGGCTTGCTCGGCCGCATGCTGCCGTTCATCAAGTGATCGAGGCGCAACGTTCGATTGTTTCCTCGCCGTTGGCAAGGCATGTCCGGCTCATTGTTGGTTCCCGCATGCTTTTGATTTTCAATACCGGTTGCTCGTCGATACGTCTAAAAAGGCACAAAAGGCACACATGAAAATGAAACTCAATGGTTGGATGCTGGCGGCGGTGGCCGCGGCATCGCTCGCCACGGCGGCGGGCGCGCAGGCGCAGGTGGATATGGCGAAGAGCTCGGTCATCGCCACGTCCAAGCAAATGAACGTGCCCACCGACGGCAAGTTCAACAAGTTCAACGCGCAGATTTCGTTCGATCCCGCGAAGCCTGCGGCGGGCAGCGCGAACATCACCATCGACACCGGCAGCTACGATCTCGGCGACGACGACTACAACAAGCAGGTGCGCGGCAAGGAATGGTTCGACAGCGCGACGTATCCGACCGCCACGTTCGTTTCGAGCGCCATCGCGCCGGCGGGCGGCAATCAGTACAAGGTCACGGGCAAGATCACGATCAAGGGCAAATCGCAGACGGTCACGGTGCCCGTCACCATCACGCAGCAGGGCGCGACCGAAACCTTCGACGGCTCCTTGCCGATCAAGCGCTCGCAGTTCGACGTGGGCACGGGCGAGTGGAAGGACACGTCGGTGGTCGCGGACGATGTCGTCATCAAGTTCCATATCGTCGCCGCGAAGAAGTAAGCGGCGGCCGTTTCGTTCAACAACGTAAATTCAACGTTCATTCAGTCAGGAGAAGCACTTGAACAAGCTTTCGATGATCGCCGCCGGCATGCTTGCAGCCGGCCTGTCCTTCAGCGCGATGGCCGCTGACACGTATCAGCTCGACCCGAACCACACGTATCCGAGCTTCGAGGCGGACCACTTCGGCGGCGTGTCGACGTGGCGCGGCAAGTTCAACAAGAGCAGCGGCACCGTGGTGCTCGACCGCGCCGCGAAGACCGGCACGGTGGACGTGACCATCGACATGTCGTCGGTCAACACGGGCAACGCCAAGCTCGACGAGCATCTGCAAAAGCCGGAATTCTTCGATGTCGCCAAGTACCCGACGGCCGTGTACAAGGGCACGTCGATCAAATTCGACGGCGACAAGCCGTCTGAAGTGGTCGGCACGCTGACCCTGCACGGCGTGACGAAGCCGCTGAACCTGAAGATCGAGAGCTTCAAGTGCTTCGTGAACCCGATGATGAAGAAGGAAGTCTGCGGCACGGAAGCGACGGGGACGTTCGATCGCGGCGACTTCGGCGTGGATTACGGCAAGTCGTACGGCTTCAGCCTGAAGACGGTGCTGCATATCCAGGCTGAAGGCGTGAAGCAGTAAGTCTCGGCGCATCGCGCGAGAGAAACGAAAAGGGCCGGTCATCGAGACCGGCCCTTTTGCTTTTGCGCTGGAAAGAAGCGTTAAACCTGAGCGCCCGCGTTCGGGTCGTTCGGATCGTACTTGTCCTTCTTTTCCTTAATCAGATCTTCACGCTTGACGCCGAACCACATGGCGAGCGCGGCGGCCACGAACACCGACGAATAGATACCGAACAGAATACCGACCGTCAGCGCGAGCGCGAAGTAGTGCAGCGTCGGACCGCCGAAGAAGAACATCGAGAGCACCATCATTTCGGTACAGCCGTGCGTGATGATGGTCCGCGACATCGTGCTGGTAATGGCATGGTTGATGACTTCGATCACCGTCATCTTGCGCTGCTTGCGGAAGGTCTCGCGAATCCGGTCGAAGATAACGACCGACTCGTTCACCGAATAGCCGAGCACCGCGAGAATCGCCGCGAGCACCGAGAGCGAGAACTCCCACTGGAAGTAGGCGAAGAAGCCGAGAATGATCACGACGTCGTGCAGGTTCGCGATGATGCCCGCCACCGCGTACTTCCACTCGAAGCGGAACGACAGGTAGATCACGATGCCGATCACCACGCACGCGAGCGCGGCGAGCCCGTTGGTCACGAGCTCCTTGCCGACCTGCGGCCCGACGAACTCCACGCGCTGCAAGGTCACTTGTGCGTCGTTCGACTTGAGCGCGCTCATCACCTGATCGCTCTGCTGCGCGGAGGTCAGGCCCTGCTTGAGCGGCAGGCGGATCAGCACGTCGCGCGAGGTGCCGAAGTTCTGCACTTGCGCGTCGCCGTAACCGAGCTTCGCCATGGTGGCGCGCACCGGTTCGAGCGGCACGGCCTGCGGATACTGCACTTCGATGACCGTGCCGCCGGTGAACTCGACCGACAGATGCAGCCCGCGATGCACGAGGAAAAAGACAGCCGCGAGGAACGTGATGAGCGAGATCGCGTTGAAGATCAACGCACGCTGCATCAGCGGCAAGTCGCGGCGAATGCGGAAGAATTCCATGTTTCGTTTCTCCGGGGCTCAGGGCTTAACGGACTGGCCCGGTTTCTGTTGATCGATGCCGGGGCCCGAGCGGCGGCGCACGGTCGGCTTGCCGGTGCGCGGGGCCGTCTGAGCGCTCGCGCGCGGCGCGGCCGCTGCGGCGCGCGCCTTGGCCTTGCTGCGGGCGGCCGGAACGACTTCCTCGGCGACCGCTTCATGGTCCTGCTGCGCCGCGAGATACGCCGCAGCGGCGGACTCAGCGCTCGCGCCTTCCGGACGCCACACTTGCCCGATAGCCAGCGACTTCAGCTTCTTCTTGCCGCCGTACCACAGGTTCACGAGACCGCGCGAGAAGAACACGGCCGAGAACATGGACGTCAGAATGCCGATGCAGTGCACGACCGCGAAGCCGCGCACCGGGCCGGAGCCGAACGCGAGCAGCGCGAGACCGGCGATCAGCGTGGTGACGTTCGAATCGAGAATCGTCGCCCACGCGTGCTTGAAGCCTTCCTGGATCGCGGTCTGCGGCGGCGCGCCGTTGCGCAGCTCTTCGCGGATGCGCTCGTTGATCAGCACGTTCGCGTCGATCGCCATACCGAGCGCGAGCGCGATAGCGGCAATGCCCGGCAGCGTCAGCGTGGCTTGCAGCATCGAGAGAATCGCGACGAGCAGCAGCAGGTTCACCGACAGCGAGAGCATCGAGATCAGGCCGAACAGCAGGTAGTACACGGTCATGAAGACGGCGATCGCGGCGAAACCGTACGTGACCGAATCGAAGCCCTTCTTGATGTTGTCCGCGCCGAGGCTCGGGCCGACCGTGCGTTCCTCGATGATGTCCATCGGCGCGGCGAGCGAGCCGGCGCGCAGGAGCAGCGCGAGGTCGGTGGCGGCCTGCGGGGTCGGCTGACCGGTGATCTGGAAGCGGTCGCCCAGTTCGGACTGGATGGTCGCGACCGTCAGCACTTCGCCCTTGCCCTTTTCGAAGAGTACCATCGCCATCGGCTTGCCGATGTTGTCGCGCGAGACCGCGCCCACCGCGCGCCCGCCGGCCGAATCGAGACGAATGTTCACGGACGGACGCTGGTGATCGTCGAAGCCTGCGGACGCGTCGATGATGCGGTCGCCCGTGAAGATCACCTGCTTGCGCAGAAACACGGTGCGGTCGCCTTGCTTGAACGCTTCGTCGCCGGGAGGAACGGGGTCGTTCGCGCCCGAGGCGTATGTGTTGACCGGGTCCGCGAGGCGCGCTTCGAGCGTCGCGGTGCGGCCGATGATGTCCTTCGCCTTCGCCGTGTCCTGCACGCCCGGCAGCTCGACCACGATGCGGTCCGCGCCTTGTTGCTGAATTACCGGCTCCGCGACGCCGAGCTCGTTCACGCGGTTATGCAGCGTCGTGATGTTCTGCTTGAGCGCGCCGTCCTCCACCGTCTTCTGCGTGTCCGCCGAGAAGGTGCCGACCACCTGAACGCCGTCGCCGCCCTGGCGCGTCGTCCATTGCAACTCGGAGACGCCCGTGGAAAGCAGGTTGCGCGCGTTGTCCGCGACCGCCTGATCCGAGAAATTCACGACGACCGATTGCCCCACGCGATTCACGCCGCCATCGCGAATGTTGCGATCGCGCAGATACGTGCGGGCGTCGGCTGCGTCCGAATCGAGCTTCTTGTTCAGCGCGCCGGCCATGTCCACCTGAAGCAGGAAGTGCACGCCGCCGCGCAAGTCGAGACCGAGGTACATCGGCAGCGCGTGCAGGGCCGTCAGCCAGCGCGGCGAGGCGCTCTGCAGATTCAGCGCGACGATGTATTGCGGATCGGTCGGGTCGCTGTTGAGCGTTTTGGTCAGCAGGTCCTTCACGCGCAACTGCGTGTCGGTGTCCTTCAGGCGCACGCGGATGTTCGCGTTGGCCTGCGAGTTGTCGAACGTGACTTCGTCCGCCGTGATGTGGCTCGCGGCGAGCGCGCCTTCCACATTCGCGAGCGTGGACGAATCCAGCTTGACGGTCGCCTTGCCGCTCGACACCTGCACGGCGGGCGCTTCGCCGAAGAAATTGGGAAGCGTGTACACGAGACCGATGACGAGCGCCACCAGCATCACGACATACTTCCAAAGGGGATAACGATTCATGGGGATGGCCGAACAGAAAGTTGGCTTCGGGGGAGAGGGCGTCCGGCGTTATGCGCGACGAGCCGGTTGAGTGACTCGTGTGACTCGGAGGGCGCGGAGCGAGGCCGCGCCGGACGCGAAAGAATCTGGCCTTACAGCGACTTGATGGTGCCCTTCGGGAGAATAGTCGTGACGGAGGCCTTCTGCACGGTGATTTCCGTGCCTTCGGCGATTTCGACGCCGACATACGCTTCCGACACCTTCGTCACCTTGCCGACGATGCCGCCGTTGGTCACCACTTCGTCGCCCTTGGCCATGGCGGCCAGCATGTTGCGATGCTCCTTCTGACGCTTCATCTGCGGACGGATCATGATGAAATACAGCACCGCGAACATCAGGATCAGGGGCAGGAAGCTCATCAGGCTCGATTCCGCGCTGCCCGCGGTGGCGCCTTGTGCAAAGGCATTCGAAATGAACGACACGTTGGTCTCTCCGTTATACGTCGAAAATACGTCGAAATTGCGATTCAAAAACCGGCTTGGAAATTAGCCCGACATTCTACCACCCGCCCATGCCGGCAAGACGCCGGAATGCGCTTTGGCATCAAGCCGTTAGGCCCGCGCGCGGGCCGTTCGGGCGAGTGTTAGAAAGGTGATTGTAATGCGAGCGGCGCGACGGCTGGCGTAAGTTGGTCGACCCCGCGCGCGCGGTTTTCCGCAAACGTCTTGCGGAACGCCTCGAAGCTGTGATTTTCGATCGACTCGCGCACTTCGCCGATCAATTGCAGGTAGTAGTGCAGGTTGTGGATTGTGTTCAACTGCGCGCCGAGAATTTCGCCCACGCGATGCAGATGATGCAGATACGCCCGCGTGAAGTTACGGCAGGTGTAGCAGCCGCAGCTTTCGTCGAGCGGTTTCATCGAATTCTTGTGCGTCGCGTTCTTGATCTTCAGATCGCCGAAGCGCGTGAAAAGCCAGCCGTTGCGCGCGTTGCGCGTGGGCATCACGCAGTCGAACATGTCGACGCCCGCCGCCACGCCCGCCACGAGATCCTCCGGCGTGCCGACGCCCATCAGGTAATGCGGCTTGTCGGCAGGCAGTTTCGGCCCGATGTGGTTCAAGACGCGCATCATGTCTTCCTTCGGCTCCCCGACGGACAGCCCGCCGATGGCGAAACCGTGAAAGCCGATGTCCGAAAGCCCGGCCAGCGATTCGTCGCGCAGATCTTCGAACATGCCGCCCTGCACGATGCCGAAAAGCGCATTCGGGTTGCCGAGCCGCGTGAATTCGTCGATGGAACGCTTCGCCCAGCGCATCGACATGCGCATGGAGTCGGCGGCTTCCTGGTGCGAGGTCGGCACGCCGTTGGTCGCGTACGGCGTGCATTCGTCGAACTGCATGACGATGTCCGAGTTCAGCACCTTCTGGATCTGCATCGACACTTCGGGCGACAGGAACAGCCGGTCGCCGTTGATCGGCGACGCGAACGTGACGCCATCTTCGGTGATCTTGCGCAAATCGCCGAGCGAAAACACCTGGAAGCCGCCGGAGTCGGTGAGAATCGGCCGGTCCCAGCCCATGAAGCGATGCAGGCCGCCGTGCGCGCCGATCGTCTCCAGTCCCGGGCGCAGCCAGAGGTGAAACGTGTTGCCGAGAATGATCTGCGCGCGAATCTCTTCGAGCTCGCGCGGCTGAATCGCCTTCACGGTGCCGTACGTGCCGACCGGCATGAAGATCGGCGTTTCGATCACGCCGTGATTGAGCGTGAGGCGGCCGCGGCGCGCCTGGCCGTCGGTCGTCAGCAGTTCGAACTTGAGGCCGTTGTCCGGCGGGGTGTGATTCTCGGTCATGTAGGTTCCTGTGCTACCGGAGAACAGTCCGGCGCGTCGGGTTAAGAAATCAGGCGCGCGTGAGCAGCATCGCGTCGCCGTAGCTGAAAAAGCGGTAACGCGCCTCGATCGCGTGACGGTACGCCTCGCGGATCGTCTCCATGCCGGCGAACGCGGAGACGAGCATCATCAGCGTCGATTTCGGCAGATGGAAGTTGGTAATCAGCCGGTCGACGATGCGGAATTCGTAGCCCGGCGTGATGAAAATATCGGTTTCCGCGCTGGTCGCCGCGAGCGGCCGGCCGGCCTCGGCCGCGTCGCGGGCGGCGGCTTCGAGCGCGCGCATCGACGTCGTGCCGACGGCGATCACGCGATTGCCGCGCGCCTTCACGGCCGCGATGCGATCCACGAGCGACTGCGGCAGCGCGTACCACTCGCTATGCATCTTGTGCTCGGCGATGTTGTCGACGCGCACCGGCTGGAACGTGCCCGCGCCGACGTGCAGCGTGAGCGTCGCGCGTTCGACGCCGCGCGCATCCAGCCGGGCGAAGAGGGCGTCGTCGAAATGCAGGCCGGCCGTGGGCGCGGCCACCGCGCCGGGGTTCGCGGCATAGACGGTCTGGTAGCGCGATTCGTCGTAGGCGTCGGCGTCGTGCTCGATATACGGCGGCAGCGGCAAGCGCCCGTATTGCTCGATGAGCGTCAGGCAATCGGCCGGAAAATGTAGCGTGTAGAACGGCTCGACGCGCTCGCCGACAGTGACGTCGAACGCGTCCGCGAGCTTGATCGTGCTGCCCGCCGTCGGGCTCTTGCTCGCGCGAATCTGGGCGAGCGCGGTCGTCGGGCCGGTGAGGCGCTCGATCAGCACTTCCACGCGCCCGCCACTGGCCTTCTGGCCGAAGAACCGCGCCTTCAGGACTTTGGTATCGTTGAATACGAGCAGGTCGCCCGGCTGAATCAGGTCGGGCAGTTCGGAAAAGCGCCGGTCGATGAGCGTGGCCGGCGAGGCGCTGTTGTCCACTTCGAGCAGGCGGCTCGCGCTGCGCTCGGCGAGCGCGCTCTGCGCGATCAGCTCGGGCGGCAGATTAAAATCGAAATCGGAAAGCGTGAACATGGCTTGAAGTCGTGCGAACGAAGCTGAAAACAGGCACCAGCGCCGAACAAACCTCACATTGTACTTGCGAAGAGATTAGATGCCCTTGTCCGACCGTCGCCTGTCATCCCCGGCCGATGCGCTTTCCAGCGCCGAACCTGGCGCCGCGCTCGCAGCCGCGCCGGCGGCCAAGCGCGCGAAAACCGGCGACGACGCGGCGAAGAAGGCAAAGCCCGTCGTCAAGACCGCGGACAAGCTCGCGAAGCTCGGCCTCAAGTCGGACATCGACCTGGTGCTGCATCTGCCGATGCGCTATGAGGACGAAACCTCGCTCACGCCGATCGCCGAACTGATTCCCGGCGACATCGCGCAGACGGAAGGCATCGTGTTCGACAACGAGATTGCGTATCGGCCGCGAAGGCAATTGCTCGTCAAGATTCACGACGACGCCGGCGACGAACTCACGCTGCGCTTTCTCAACTTCTACGGCTCGCAAGTCAAGCAAATGGCCATCGGCACGCGCCTGCGCGTGCGCGGCGACGTGCGAGGCGGCTTCTTCGGGCTGGAGATGGTGCATCCGGCGGTGCGCCCGGTCGATGGCGATACGCCGCTGCCACAAGCGCTCACGCCCGTTTATCCGTCGACGGCGGGCATTTCGCAGGCGTATCTGCGCAAGGCGATCGACAACGCGCTCACTCGCGTCTCGTTGCCGGAGCTATTGCCGGACCCGGTGGCGCGCGCGCATCTCGCGCCGCTGAATCTGCCGGGCCTGCTCGACGCGGTGAAGACGCTGCATCATCCGCGCGCGGATTCGGACGAAACCGCGCTCATCGACGGCACGCATCCGGCGTGGACGCGCATCAAGTTCGAGGAACTGCTCGCGCAGCAGCTGTCGCTGAAGCGCGCGCACGCCGAGCGCCGCACGCGCGCCGCGCCCGCGATGCCGCGCCGCACCGCCAGCGATGCCGGTTCGCTCGTCGCGCGTCTGTTGCATGCGCTGCCGTTCAGGCTGACCGGCGCGCAGGAGCGCGTCGTGGCGGAAATCGCGGGCGAACTGACGCTCGCGCATCCGATGCAGCGGCTGCTTCAGGGCGATGTCGGCAGCGGCAAGACCATCGTGGCGGCGCTCGCGGCGGCGCAGGCCATCGACGCCGGTTATCAGGCCGCGCTGATGGCGCCGACCGAAATTCTCGCGGAACAGCACGCGCGCAAGCTGCGCGGCTGGCTGGAACCGCTCGGCGTGTCGGTGGCGTGGCTCGCGGGCAGTCTGAAGGCGAAGGAAAAGCGCGCCGCGAGCGAGGCGGCGGCGCTCGGCACGGCGCAACTCGTCATCGGCACGCACGCGATCATTCAGGACACGGTGGAATTCGCGCGTCTCGGCCTCGTGATCGTGGACGAGCAGCATCGCTTCGGCGTCGCGCAGCGGCTCGCGCTGCGGGCGAAGGCGCAAAACGCGTCGGACGGCGCGCGCGACTTCCAGCCGCATCAACTGATGATGTCGGCCACGCCGATTCCCCGCACGCTCGCGATGACGTACTACGCGGACCTCGACGTTTCCACCATCGACGAACTGCCGCCGGGCCGCACGCCGATTCTCACCAAGGTCGTGTCGGACGGGCGGCGCGACGAGATCATCGGCCGCGTGCGCGAGGCGGCGCTGACCGGGCGGCAGGTCTACTGGGTGTGTCCGCTGATCGAGGAAAGCGAGACCTTGCAGTTGCAGACGGCCGTCGAGACGTACGAAACGCTCGTTGCCGCGCTGCCCGAACTGCGCGTCGGGCTGGTTCACGGGCGGCTCGCGCCCGCCGAGAAAGCCGCCGTCATGGACGCCTTCTCGCGCAACGAAGTGCAGTTGCTCGTCGCGACCACCGTGATCGAAGTGGGCGTGGACGTCCCGAACGCGTCGCTGATGGTGATCGAGCACGCCGAACGCTTCGGCCTCGCGCAGTTGCATCAGTTGCGCGGGCGCGTGGGGCGGGGCAGCGCGGCGTCCGTGTGCGTGCTGATGTATTCGAATCCGCTCTCGCAGACGGCGCGCGCCCGCTTGCAGACGATGCGCGAAACCACCGACGGCTTCGAGATCGCGCGCCGCGATCTGGAAATACGCGGTCCCGGCGAATTCCTGGGCGCGCGTCAGTCGGGCGAGGCGATGCTGCGCTTCGCAAGCCTGGAGCAGGACGGCTGGCTGATCGAGCCTGCGCGCGAGGCGGCCCAACAGATGCTCGACGCGTTCCCGGAGGCCGTCGAACGGCATCTCGCCCGCTGGCTCGGCGCACGCGAGCAGTATCTGAAGGCTTAGGCCGCGAACTTGCCGGCGTTTCGTCGGTCCCTATTTGATTCGCCGGTCAACGACGAGTCAACGACGAGTTGTCGAACCGGCATTCGCGGGTGTATAACTCAAACCTATTGAATCCATGTCTTCCATTGGTCCCCAATGACGCTCACTGAATTGAAGTACATCGTCGCGGTGGCGCGCGAGCGGCACTTCGGCCGCGCCGCCGAAGCGTGCTTCGTCAGCCAGCCGACGCTGTCGGTGGCAATCAAGAAGCTCGAAGACGAGCTGAACGTGCAGATCTTCGAGCGCGGCACGAGCGAGGTCAGCGTCACGCCGATCGGCGAGCAGATCGTCACGCAGGCGCAGCGCGTGCTCGAACAGACGCTCGCGATCAAGGAAATCGCCAAGCAGGGCAAGGATCCGCTCGTCGGGCCGCTGCGTCTGGGCGTCATCTACACCATCGGGCCGTATCTGCTGCCGACGCTCGTCAAGCAGATGATCAAGTCGGTCCCGCAGATGCCGCTCATGCTGCAGGAAAATTACACGCTCAAGCTGATCGAGCTTCTGAAGCAAGGCGAGATCGACGTCGCCATCATGGCGCTGCCGTTTCCCGAAACCGGGCTGATGGTGCGCGCGCTCTACGACGAACCGTTCGTCGTCGCGATGCCGTCGGGCCACGCGTGGGAGAACCGCAGCAAAATCGACCCGGACGATCTGAAGCAGGAAACCATGCTGCTGCTCGGCAGCGGCCATTGCTTCCGCGATCATGTGCTCGGCGTGTGCCCGGAACTGATGCGCTTCTCGCAGAACGCCGACGGCATTCAGAAGACGTTCGAAGGCTCGTCGCTGGAAACGATTCGGCATATGGTCGCGAGCGGCGTCGGCATCACGGTCCTGCCGCGCATGTCGGTCATGGAAGTGAAGCCGCACGCGCCGGGCATCGACTCCGGCCTGCTCAGTTACGTCCCTTTCGACGAACCGGTGCCGGACCGGCGCGTGGTGCTCGCGTGGCGAAAGAGTTTCACGCGGATGCCGGCAATCGACGCCATCTCCGATGCAATTGCCGCTTGCGATTTGCCGGGCGTTAAAAAGCTGGATATGCCGGTGGCGGTGAATTAAGCGACTTCGGCTTTCGGTTTGATTTGAACCGCGCTCTCGAAAGAGGCGCGGTTTTTTATTTTGGCTTTGTAGTTTTTTATTGGTCTTCGCTTTCTCGATAAATACGCGCTGTACCGCGCCCTAAAATCCGACACCCGGCGCGGCAGTTCCGTCGCGCCTCTACAAGACGAGGATAACAATGGGCTTTTTTGAGGCGGTTCGCGTCTCGTTAATCGAGAAATTTGCGACCTTTGCAGGCCGTGCGCGTCGCGCGGAATATTGGTACTTTCAACTCTTCATGTTTTTCGTTGGGATCGGCGCAGGCGTGCTTGCCGAAATGGCCAAGAATGCGGCAGTCGGCATTTTGATCGGCCTGGTCGTTGTTCTAATAATGGTGATACCGGGTCTCGCTGTCACCGTGCGCAGACTGCACGACACTGACCGTTCAGGTTGGTTTTATTTCATCGGCTGCATTCCCGTCATCGGCAGTATTTTGTTGCTGGTGTGGATCTGCTCTCGCGGCACGCAAGGCGTGAATCGCTACGGCTCCGACCCGCTCGGCAACAGTTGACGCATCGACGGCGCGATGCGCCGTCCTCCCTCCGCGTGACCGGCCTATCGGATAAATAAAATTAATCGAATAGCGAGATCCGATAGTTTTGATAAGCTCTGTTCCCAGAGAGCCGCCCGGCTCCGACAAGACAAGAGGAACAGAGCGATGACCTCCCGCCAGCCCGCCGCATCCCGCGCCGCTTCCGCAGCAACGCCGTGGTCCGAACTGCGCGCCGTCGCGCTCGACGTCCTTGCTGCCTTCGCCCGCACCGCGTGACGCCTTCTTCATCCCAAGCCAACACAAACCACGGAGTATCGCGATGACGACCCAACGACTCACCACCGCCAGCGGCGCGCCCGTAGGAGACAACCAGAACTCGCAGACCGCCGGCCCGCGCGGCCCCGTGACGCTGCAGGATTTCTGGCTCATCGAGAAGCTCGCGCACTTCGATCGCGAAGTCATCCCTGAGCGCCGCGTGCATGCGAAGGGTTCGGGCGCGTTCGGCACGTTGCGCGTGACGCACGACATCTCCCGCTACACGAAGGCGAAGCTCTTCAACGAAATCGGCAAGGAAACGCCCATTTTCATGCGCTTTTCGACGGTGGCCGGCGAGCGCGGCGCGGCCGATGCCGAGCGCGACGTGCGCGGCTTCTCCATCAAGTTCTACACGGAAGAGGGCAACTGGGACGTGGTCGGCAATAACACGCCGGTGTTTTTCATCCGCGATCCGCTCAAGTTTCCCGACTTCATCCATACGCAAAAGCGCGATCCGTACACCAACTTGCGCAGCAACGTGGCGGCGTGGGACTTCTGGTCGCGTCATCCGGAATCGCTGCATCAGGTGACCATTTTGATGAGCGATCGCGGCATCCCGAAGAATTATCGGCAGATGCACGGCTTCGGTTCGCACACCTTCTCGTTCATCAACGCGGATAACGAGCGCTTCTACGTGAAGTTCCACTTCAAGTCGCAGCAGCCGCTCGAAAACTTCACGGATGCCGAAGCGGCCGCCGTGATCGCCGCCGACCGCGAAAGCGCGCAGCGCGATCTGGTCGAGAACATCGACCGTGGCAACTTCCCGCGCTGGAATTTCCGCGTGCAGATCATGCCGGAAGCGGACGCAGCGACGTACCGCTTCAATCCGTTCGACATCACCAAGGTGTGGCCGCACCAGGACTATCCGCTGATCGATGTCGGCGTGATCGAACTGAACCGCAACGCGCAGAACTACTTCGCGGAGGTAGAGCAGTCGGCCTTCACGCCGGCGAACGTCGTGCCGGGCATCGGCTTTTCGCCGGACCGGCTGTTGCAGGGGCGGCTCTTCTCGTACGGCGACACGCAACGCTATCGCCTCGGCATCAATCACCATCAGATTCCGGTGAACGCGCCGCGCACGCCGGTGGCGAATCCGTTTCACCGCGATGGCGGCATGCGCGTCGACGGCAATCTCGGCGGCCGCGTGAACTACGAGCCGAATCGCTTCGGCGACTTCGCTCAGGACGCGAGCGTCAACGAGCCGCCGCTCGCGGCGGGCGCGGTCGATCGTTACGACCATCGCGAGGACGACGACTACTACAGCCAGCCGGGCGCGCTCTTCCGCCTGTTCGACGACGCGCAGCGCGAGCGTCTCTTCGGCAACATCGCGCGGCACATTCACGGCGTGCCGGACGAGATCGTCGCGCGGCAGATCGAGCACTTCCGCCGCGCCGATCCGGCTTATGCGCAAGGCGTCGTCGATGCGCTCGCCCGCATCGGGCAGCGGGTCGACGTGAACAAGGACATCGACGAGGAAGATACGGCCGCTGTGTGACTCGCGTGACAGGCGCGGCGGCAACGGTCGAACGGGAAAGCAGGAGAAAGATCATGACCCAGACACTGAACATCATCGGCCAGGCGGTGGAGCGCCTGGAAGCGACGAGCCGCCGGGCAACGCGCGGTGCGCGCGTCGCAGCTGCATTCGGAATCGTGGCGGCGGCGTACGGACTCGTCGTCGCAAGCGCGCTGCATGGCGCGGGCGGGTTCGCTTGAGACCACCTGGGGAGCGCAGGCATGCGGCATAAGGCTTCGAAGCCTTGCTGCACAAGGAAACCGCCGCGTTTCTAAGATACACTGTCGATCGCTCGAAACGCCGCGCGGCGAATCAATGCGTCACGCGCGGCGCACCACGTTCGAATCACTCTTTCACGGAGTCATCATGGCGAAAAAAGGCATTGCACCTGCCGTCAACATCGGCATCAACGACAAAGACCGCAAGCGGATCGCCGATGGGCTGTCCCGGCTGCTCGCGGACACCTACACGTTGTACCTGAAGACGCACAACTTTCACTGGAACGTCACGGGGCCGATGTTCAACACGCTGCACCTGATGTTCGAGACGCAATACACGGAACTGGCTACGGCCGTCGATTCGATCGCTGAACGCATTCGCGCGCTCGGCGTGCACGCGCCGGGCAGCTATCGCGACTTCGCGAAGCTCTCGTCGATTCCGGAAGCCGAAGGCGTGCCCGACGCCGAAGACATGATCCGCCAACTGGTCGAAGGTCAGGAAGCGGTGGTGCGCACGGCGCGCGAGATTTTCCCGGCGACCGAAGCCGCCAACGACGAGCCCACCGCCGACCTGCTCACGCAGCGCATGCAGACGCACGAAAAGACCGCGTGGATGCTGCGCTCGATGCTCGCGTAAAGCGGTTCTCTCGTCCGTTTATGAAACCCGTGCGATGTACTGCACGGGTTTTTGCTTTTCAGAGCGGCGCGCAGCGCTGGACTAAAATATCTGCTCTTCCGTTCCGGCCGCCTTCCATGCTCGCCCGTCTCCCGCTCTATATGCGCCTCGTGCGCCTGGACAAGCCCATCGGCAGCCTGCTGCTCTTGTGGCCGACGCTCAACGCGTTATGGATCGCGTCGGATGGCCGGCCATCGCCGATGCTGATCGTGATCTTCGCAATCGGCACGCTTTTGATGCGCTCGGCGGGCTGCGCGATCAACGATTACGCGGACCGCGACTTCGACCGCTACGTGAAGCGCACCGCCGAGCGGCCGATCACGTCGGGGAAGATTCGCGCGTGGGAAGCGGTGGCGCTCGCGGCGGCGCTGTCGCTCGTCGCGTTCCTGCTGATTCTGCCGCTCAACGCGCTCACGAAGGAACTGTCGGTCTTCGCGCTGTTCGTCGCGGGCACGTATCCGTTCACCAAGCGATTCTTCGCGATTCCGCAGGCGTATCTGGGCATCGCGTTCGGCTTCGGCATTCCGATGGCGTTCGCCGCCGTGCAGGATCATGTGCCGATGCTCGCGTGGATCATGCTCGCGGCCAACGTGTTCTGGTCGGTCGCGTACGACACGGAATACGCGATGGTCGATCGCGACGACGACATCAAGATCGGCATTCGCACGTCCGCGCTGACGTTCGGCCGGTATGACGTGCTCGCCGTGATGCTGTGCTATGCGGCGACGCTCGCGGTGTATGCGGGCATCGGCATCACGCTGCACTTCGGCTGGCCTTACTGGCTCGGCTGGCTCGGCGCGGCCGGTTGCGCGGGGTATCACTACTTGCTCATTCGTGACCGCGAGCGCATGGCGTGCTTCGCCGCGTTCAAGCACAACAATTGGCTCGGCGGTGTGTTGTTCGCGGGGATTGCGCTTCAATACGCAATCGGAAGCTGAGATCGCGCGGGCACAACCTCTCAGCATCCTTCAACGCAGTTTCCGCTTCGCTCGATCGGTCACCTGCTTGCCGCTTGAACCGCCGCAGGATGGCCGTTGATGACAACGACCACCGCAAGCGGATCAGCGCATCGCTCGGCAGATCGTCAGCCGCTCGTGCCGCGACGGCGAGAGGATCGAATCCGTGCTCCGCGTCCTTGGGCGCTCAACGCGCTCCAAATTCATCGCCCATTTCCCTGGCCCGCGCTTCTGCCGCCAGCGCGCCGCGCACGATCGCGTCCTTCACGCCTTGCGCATCGAAGGCTGCGAGCGCGGCCGCCGTCGTGCCGCCCTTCGATGTCACGCGCTCGCGCAGCACGCTCGCCGGTTCGCTCGACTGCGCCGCGAGCTGCGCCGCGCCCGTGAACGTCGCGACCGCGAGCGCGCGGCCTTGCTCTTCGTCCATGCCGAGGGCGCGCGCCGCTTCCTGCATCGCTTCGATGAAATAAAACACGTACGCCGGGCCGCTGCCCGAGATGGCGGTGACGGCGTCGATCTTCGCTTCGTCGTCGAACCAGACGGTCGTGCCGACCGCTTCCAGCACTTGCGATGCAAGCGCCTTCGCCTCGTCGCTCACGCCCGGCAATGCGGCGAGCCCGGTCACGCCCATGCCGATGAGCGCGGGCGTGTTCGGCATGGTGCGCACCACGTTCGCGTAGCCGCCGAGCCACCGCGAGAGGTCCGCCGCGCGGATGCCCGCCGCGATGCTGATGACCGTCTGCCGCGCGAGATGCGGCGCGAGCGCCTCGGCGACGCCTCTGAGCACCTGCGGCTTCACCGCGAGCAGGATGGCGTCGTAGGCGGCGAGTGTCGCGTCGATGGCCGCGCCCGTCTTTATGCCGAATTGCTTCGCGGTGCGCGCGCGCGCTTCGTCGTTGATGTCGATGGCGTAGATATCCGCAGGCGCGACGCCGCGTTTGATGAGACCGCCGATGAGCGCCGCGGCCATGTTGCCGCCGCCGATGAATGCGATTTTCATGGTGAGTGATGAGTCAGTGGTTATAAGTGCGCTTGCCGAAGATCGCGGTGCCGATGCGCACGATGGTCGCGCCTTCGAGCACGGCGGCTTCGAGATCGGCGGACATGCCCATCGAGAGCGTGTCGAGTTCGAGGCCGTCGGCGCGCAACGCATCCATCAGATCGCGCAGGCGCGCGTGCGGGGCGCGCTGGGCGTCGAGCGTGTCGGCGGGTTCGGGAATCGACATCAGCCCGCGCAGACGCAGGCCGGGCAACTTGGCCACCGCATGCGCGAGCACCGCGGCATCGTGCGGCTCCACGCCGCTTTTCGATGCCTCGCCGCTCACGTTCACCTGCACGCACACGTTGAGCGGCGTCGCGCCTTCGGGACGCTGCGCGGAAAGGCGTTCCGCGATCTTCAGGCGGTCGATGGAATGCACCCAGTCGAACTGCTCCGCGACGAGCTTCGTCTTGTTCGATTGCAACGGCCCGATGAAATGCCATTCGATCTGGCTGCGCAAGTCGGCGAGGGCGGCGATCTTCACGATGCCTTCCTGCACGTAATTCTCGCCGAACGCGCGCTGGCCGGCATCGAAGGCGGCGCGCACGTCGTCGGCGGGGAAGGTCTTGGATACGGCGAGCAGCTTGACGGACGCCGGATCGCGCGACGCGCGTTCGGCGGCCTGCGCGATCCGTTGACGGACTTCTTCCAGATGTTGAGCGATGGACATGCGCGAGCGACATTCATGGCGGATCGGGCCATTATACGAATCCGCCTAGCCGTACAGCAGATGCTCCAAAAGCTGAATCCAGTGCGTCACCGGCGTGGACGTCCCGCTTTGCAGATGCGAGATGCAGCCGACGTTCGCCGACACGATCATCTGCGGCTCGGTCTTTTCCAGCCGGTCGAGCTTCTGGTTGCGCAGCGCGTAAGCCATCTTCGGTTGCAGCACCGAATACGTTCCGGCCGATCCGCAGCACATGTGCGCGTCCGCAGGCAGGCGCACTTCGAGACCGAGCGCCGTCAGAAGATGCTCGACGCGCCCGCGAATCTGCTGCCCGTGCTGCAACGTGCACGGCGGATGAAACGCCACCGTATGCACCGCGCGCCGCCGCGCCAGCGCGACGAGTTCTTCTTCGAATGCCGGCAGAATCTCGGCCAGATCGCGCGTCAGATCGACAATGCGCCGCGCCCTGTCCGCATACGCCGGATCGTTGCGCAGCAGGTGCGCGTACTCCTTGACCGTCGCGCCGCAGCCCGACGCGTTCATCACGATCGCCTCGACGCCGCTTTCGACGTACGGCCACCACGCGTCGATGTTGTTGCGCACGTCGTCGAGCGCGTCATCGTTGTAGCCGAGATGCAGACGAATCGCGCCGCAGCAGCCGGCGCTCGGCGCGGTCACGATCTCGATGCCGAGCGCATCGAACACGCGCGCCGTCGCCGTGTTGACGTTCGGCATCATCGCGGGCTGCACGCAGCCGGCGAGCATCAGCATCTTGCGCGCGTGCTTGCGCGTGGGCGGCGCGAGCGGCTTTTCGGGCACCGGAATCTTCGCGCGCAGCGTGCGCGGAAGCACGCCGCGCACTTGCTGCCCGAGCTTCATCGCCGGCGTGAAGAGCGTGCTGTTCGGCAGAAAGCTCGCGAGAAAGCGGCGCTGAATGCGCTGACGCATCGGCCGCTCGACCTTCTGCTCGACGACCTTGCGCCCGATCTCGACGAGCTTGCCGTACTGCACGCCCGACGGACACGTGGTCTCGCAGTTGCGGCACGTGAGGCACCGGTCCAGATGCGTCTGCGTGCTGCGCGTGGGGGGCGCGCCCTCGAACATCTGCTTCATCAGATAGATGCGCCCGCGCGGTCCGTCGAGTTCGTCGCCGAGCAGCTGATACGTCGGGCAAGTCGCCGTGCAGAAACCGCAGTGGACGCACTTGCGGAGAATCGCGTCGGCTTCGTCGCCATCGGCGGTGCCGCGGATGAAATCGGCGAGATTGGTTTGCATTGCGCGTTGCTCGGTTCGCCTAAAAATCGGGATAAAGCCGGGCGCGGTTGAAGATGCGCGCCGGATCGAACGCGGCCTTCAACCCGCGGTGAATCTTCATGAGCGGCGCGGGCAGCGGCGTGAACACGCCCGCGTTGCGGTCGTAGGCGGAACCCGCGCGGAAGATCGTCGCGTGACCGCCGGCCTGCTTCGCGCTGATGCGCACGGTCTGCGGATCGGTGTCGGTGATCCACCAGCGTTGGGCGCCGCCCCATTCCATGAGCTGCGCGCCCGGCAGATGCAGCGGCTCCGCAATCGACGGCAGCGCGAGCCGCCAGAGCGCCGAGCGCGGTTCGATCACGGCGAAAAACGGGTCCGTCTGTTCGCGCAGGCCGACCCAGAAGCGGTCGGCTTCGACCGCGTCCACCACTTCGCCGCCGAGCGAATTGCGCGCGGTCTTGACGGCCGCTTCAGCGCCCGCGAGACGCAGCGCGAGCGTGCCGTCGCGCCACGCGCTGCCGCTGATCGGCAGCGGATGGCCGCCCCATTCGTTGAGCTTGCGCACGCCGTCAGTGGCGTGCATGTCGAACTTGAGCGTGGCTTCGGCGACGGGTCGCGGCAGCACCTTCACCGAGAGTTCGAGAATCAGTCCGAGCGTGCCGAGCGATCCCGCGAGCAGCCGCGCGACGTCGTAGCCCGCGACGTTCTTCACCACTTGCCCGCCGAAGCGCAGCACTTGCCCGCGCCCGTTCATCACGGCCGCGCCGAGCACGAAATCGCGCGCCGCGCCGGTCCACGCGCGGCGCGGTCCGGCAAGGCCCGCCGCGATGCAGCCGCCGAACGTTGCATTGCGACCGAAGTGAGGAGGCTCGAAAGGCAGCATCTGGCCATGTTCTCTTAACGCAGCCTCGATTTCAGCAAGGGGCGTTCCGCTTTTCGCAGTGATGACCAGTTCCGCCGGATCGTACGAAATGATCCCACGATAGGCGCGCGTGTCGAGTATTTCTCCCTGGAGCGTCTGGCCGTACCAGTCTTTCGTGCCGCCGCCGCGAATGCGCAGCGGCGCGCCGGTCTCGCTGGCCCGGGCGATCCGCTCCGACCAGGCGGCGACGATGTCGTCCTGTTCCATGGTGTCCCGCTCTTGTAATCGGCTTTTCGTTTGGCTTGCTGCGCCTGTCCGGTCGATTGTACCGGCCGCTTAACGCAGCCGTACCCGGACAAACGTGGATAGCGGAACGCGCGGCGAGCGCGGCGAGCGCGGCGGCGGGTCAGAAGCGCGGCAGTTCGGGATGCGGCAGGAGGCCGCCGCGAATGTGCATCTTCCCGTACTCGGCGCAGCGCGCGCGCGTTGGAATCGCCTTGTCGGGATTGAGCAGGCGCAGCGGATCGAACGCGCGTTTGACCGCGTGAAACGCGTCGCGCTCTTCCGGCGAAAACTGCACGCACATCGAATTGATCTTCTCGATGCCCACGCCATGTTCGCCCGTCACCGTGCCGCCCAGCTCCACGCACGTTTCGAGAATGTCGGAACCGAACGCTTCCGCGCGATGCCATTCGTCGAGATCGTTGCCGTTGAAGAGAATCAGCGGATGCATGTTGCCGTCGCCCGCATGGAACACGTTGATACAGCGAAGCGCGTACTTCTTCTCCATCTCTTCGATGCGCGCGAGCAGCGGCCCGATGGCGCGGCGCGGCACCGTGCCGTCCATGCAGTAATAGTCCGGCGAAATGCGGCCCGCGGCGGGAAACGCGTTCTTGCGGCCGGACCAGAACTTGAGCCGCTCGGCTTCCGAACGCGATATCTGGATGCGCGTCGCGCCGTGCTCGCGCAGCACGGCGGTCATGCGCGCGATTTCCTCGGCGACTTCGTCGTACGTGCCGTCGGATTCGCACAGCAGAATGGCGGCCGCGTCGAGATCGTAGCCGGCGTTCACGAACTCCTCGACGGCGCGCGTCGCGGGCTTGTCCATCATTTCGAGGCCCGCCGGTATGATGCCCGCCGCGATGATCGCCGCGACCGCATTGCCGCCTTTCACCACGTCGTCGAAGCTCGCCATGATGACTTGCGCGGTCTGCGGCTTCGGAATGAGCTTGACGGTGACTTCGGTGACGACGGCGAACATGCCTTCGCTGCCGATCAGCACTGCGAGCAGATCGAGCCCCGGCGCATCCGGCGCGAGCGAGCCGAATTCCACGATATCGCCTTCCATGGTCACGGCGCGCACGCGCAGCACGTTATGCACGGTGAGGCCGTATTTCAGGCAGTGCACGCCGCCCGAATTCTCGGAGACGTTGCCGCCGATGGTGCAGGCGATCTGCGACGACGGGTCCGGCGCGTAGTACAGCCCGTAGGGCGCGGCGGCTTCCGAGATGGCGAGATTGCGCACGCCGGGCTGCACGGTGGCCGTGCGCGCGTACGAATCCACCTCGATGATCCGCCGAAAGCGCGCGAGCGACAGCACGATGCCGTGGCGAATCGGCATCGCCCCGCCGGAGAGCCCGGTGCCCGCGCCGCGCGGCACGATCGGCACGCCGAGCCGCGCGCAGATCTGCACGACGCGCTGTACCTGCGCTTCCGTTTCGGGCAGCACGACCGCGAGCGGCAGACGCCGGTAGGCGGCAAGACCGTCGCATTCGTAGACGGACGTGTCCTCGTCGCGAAACAGCAGGCAATGCGTGGGCAGCACGGCCATGAGCGCCTGCACGACTTCGCGCTGACGCTCGGCCAGTTGTTCTTCCGTGAGCGCGGGTGCGTCTTCGTGCGGCAGATTCGGCGAGAATTCCGGCGCGGCGGCGTCGGAGAACTCGGGCTTGAGTTCGTCGGGTGCGTTCATGTCTCCTCCCGGCGCCTGCACGTGGCGGCGCGTATTCGATAAAAGTCTCTGACGCGGCGACACCCCATGTTGCGCGCTCGTGGCTTCTTCGTCCACCGGGCGCGCGGGATAGAGCGGCGCGCCTACCGCGTGAACGCGAAGATCTTGCCCGGATTCATCAGATTCTTCGGATCGAGCGCGTGCTTGATGGACCGCATCACGTCGATGCCGTCTTCGCCGTGCTCGTCGAGCATGAAGTCCATCTTGTGCAGCCCGACGCCGTGCTCGCCGGTGCACGTGCCGCCGACTTTCAGCGCGCGCTCGACGATGCGCCGGTTCAGGCGCTCCGCTTCATCGCGTTCCTCGGGCTTCGCGGGATCGAGCAGCATCGCGACGTGGAAATTGCCGTCGCCCACATGTCCGACGATCGGGCAGGGCAGCGACGAGCCGAGCAGGTCCTTCTCCGTCTCTTCGACGCATTCGGCCAGACGCGAAATCGGCACGCAGACGTCGGTGGTCACGGCGCGGCAGCCGGGCTTCAGTTGCAGCATCGCGAAATAGGCGTTGTGGCGCGCGGTCCAGAGGCGGCTGCGGTCTTCGGGACGCGTCGCCCATTCGAAATCTGTGCCGTGGTTCTGCGCGGTGATCTCCTGCACGGTCTGCGCCTGTTCCTTCACGCCCGCTTCCGTGCCGTGGAATTCGAAGAACAGCATCGGCGATTCGCGCAGCGTCAGGTTCGAATGGCGATTGATGGCGCGCACGGCGAGCTTATCGACGAACTCGACGCGGGCAATCGGCACGCCCATCTGGATCGTTTCGATGACGGCGCGCACGGCGTCGCCCATCGACGGGAACGCGCAGACGGCCGCCGAGATGGCTTCGGGCTGCGGGTAGAGCCGCACCGTGATTTCGGTGATGACGCCGAGCGTGCCTTCCGAGCCGACGAAGAGCCGCGTCAGGTCGTAGCCCGCCGACGATTTGCGCGCGCGCGTGCCGGTATGGGTGACGCGGCCGTCGGCCAGCACGACGGTCAGCGCGAGGACGTTTTCGCGCATCGAGCCGTAGCGCACGGCGTTGGTGCCCGAGGCGCGCGTCGCCGACATGCCGCCGATGCTCGCGTCCGCGCCGGGATCGATCGGAAAGAAGAGGCCGGTGTCCTTCAGCGCTTCGTTCAGCTGCTTGCGGGAAATGCCGGGCTGCACGGTGGCGGTCAGGTCTTCGGCGTTGATCGAGACGACGCTGTTCATCTCGGACAAGTCGATCGAGACGCCGCCCTGCACCGCGAGCAGATGCCCTTCGAGCGACGATCCGTTGCCGTACGGGATGATCGGCACGTCGTGCTCGGCGCACAGCCGGACGATTGCCTGGACCTCTTGCGTGCTGCGCGCGAACACGACGGCGTCGGGCAATTGCGGATCGAACGGGGATTCGTCGCGGCCGTGATGTTCGCGCACGGCCTGGCTCGTGCTGACACGCTCGGCGAAGTGTTGCTTGAGCGCGTCGAGCAGGTCGGCGGGAAACGGCCGGCGGATGGCATGCGGCAAGGCGGGGTGGTTCACGGGCGTCTCCAGCGGATTTTTGTCGATTTCGTGCTTCGGGCGGCATGCGTGCTGTTCGACGGTCGCACGCAGGGCGCCGTCTTATTTTACGCGCGGGACGCTCGCGGCGCGCGGCGTCGCGGGTAAGCGAGGGGCGCTGCCTATAATGCTTCGGGCGCTTTTCGGCGCATTTTGGGTTCTGGATGACACAGGAGCAGTGATGGGTAACCGCCTCAGCAAGATCGCGACGCGCACCGGCGACGATGGCACCACCGGACTCGGCGATGGCCGCCGCGTTTTGAAAGACGATGCGCGCATTGCGGCGATCGGCGATGTGGATGAACTGAATTCTTCGTTGGGCGTGTTGTTGTGCGAGGCTTTACCGCCGGATGTGCGCAATGCGCTGACGCAGATTCAGAACGATTTATTCGATCTTGGCGGAGAATTGTCGATTCCGGGGCATTCGATGGTTTCGGATTTGCATTTAGAGCGGTTGGATGCGTGGCTGGCGGATTACAACTCGACTTTGCCGCCGCTTAAGGAGTTCATTTTGCCGGGCGGGTCGAGGGCGGCGGCTTTGGCGCATGTTTGCCGCACGGTGTGTCGAAGGGCGGAGCGGGCGATTGTTGCTTTAGGACGTAGCGAAGCCGATGCGGTTAATGACGCGCCTCGAAGGTATGTTAATCGGCTGTCGGATTTGCTGTTTGTGTTGGCGCGGGTTTTGAATCGCGCCGACGGTGGGCAGGATATTCTCTGGAATCACGCACGAGATTGAAATCGTTCGAGCGAGGCTGGCTTAGGACCTCGGCAGAGTCGGCACCGATCGAGAAGTGGTGTCGACTCTGCTAGTTATCAATTGCCGCCAACTCTCTTCATCCGCCGCTGTTTGACCGCTTCCGCCAATCCTTCGAGCACGCCGACGCTTTCCTCCCACCCGATACAAGCATCAGTAACGCTCTGCCCGTAGGTAAGCTCACACCCTTCCTTCAAATCCTGCCGCCCCGCGACAAGATGCGATTCCACCATCACGCCGACGATCCGCTCATCGCCAGCCGCCAACTGACGCCCGATATCCGCGCAAACCGGAATCTGATTCTCATGCTTCTTCGAGCTATTCGCATGGCTCGCATCGATCATCAATCGGGCCGCTAATCCCGCCTTGCCGATATCGCTGCACGCGGCATCGACCGAAGCCGCATCGAAGTTCGGCGTTTTACCGCCGCGCAAAATGATATGGCAGTCCTCATTGCCAGCAGTCGAAACAATCGCCGAATGCCCGCCCTTCGTCACAGAAAGAAAATGATGCGGCTGCGAAGCGGCCTTGATCGCATCCACCGCGATTTTCACGTTGCCGTCCGTGCCGTTCTTGAATCCGACCGGACACGAAAGCCCAGAAGCCAGTTCCCGATGCACTTGTGATTCGGTCGTCCGCGCGCCGATCGCGCCCCACGAAATCAAATCCGCGATGTATTGCGGGCTGATCATGTCGAGATATTCCGTCCCCGCCGGCAGCCCGAGCTCGTTGACATGCATGAGCAATTCGCGCGCGGCGCGCAATCCGTCGTTGATCTTGAAGCTGTTGTCCATGTACGGATCGTTGATCAGCCCTTTCCAGCCGACCGTCGTACGCGGTTTTTCGAAATACACGCGCATCACGATTTCCAGTTCGCCCGCGAACCGCTTGCGCTGCTCGATCAAGCGCCCCGCATATTCCAGCGCCGCCTTCGGATCGTGAATCGAACACGGCCCGATGATGACGATCAACCGGTCATCCATGCCGTGCAGAATCCGATGCATCGATTGCCGCGCGTTGAAGATGAGATCGGACACCGGCTCCGTGCACGGAAATTCGCGGATCAAATGCGCGGGCGGGACGAGCTCCTTCAACTCACGGATACGAACGTCATCGGTATTGTGCGGGGGCATGGCGATTCTCCAACGGCAATGTTCTGAGCGAAAAATGGAAGGCGAAAAAAAACCGCCAGACTTGGCTGGCGGTTTTTCGGGAATTCGGTTCTGCGTATCTGCAACCTACGACTCACCCCTCTCGATCCGCCAGCGGCTTGAGATGCCAAAAGAAATAAAAATAAAACTTGGCGGACATGGTGAGCACAGGGCGCATTGCAAAAAGGGTGACCGTCTTTATAACCTCAAACGGGCGGCGCTGACAAGCGGCCGCGCGTCGAACGCGGGAAATCCGCATCGGCGGGTGCGAACGATTCCGATCGCGCCGCCGCCGATGCGGCAAAACTGCATCAGATCGTGCCGCCCACCGTCATTTTTTCGATGCGCAAAGTCGGCTGACCGACGCCCACCGGCACGCTCTGACCTTCCTTGCCGCACACGCCCACGCCGCTGTCGAGCGACATGTCGTTGCCGATCATCGTCACGTATTTGAGCGATTCCGGACCGCTGCCGATCAGCGTCGCGCCCTTCACCGGGTACGTGATCTTGCCGTTTTCGATCATGTACGCCTCGGACGCCGAGAACACGAACTTGCCGTTGGTGATATCCACCTGGCCGCCGCCGAAATTCACCGCATACAGGCCGTTCTTCACCGACGCGAGAATTTCCTGCGGGTCCTTGTCGCCGTTGAGCATGTAGGTGTTCGTCATGCGCGGCATCGGCAGCGCGGCGTACGACTCGCGGCGCGCGTTGCCCGTCACCGGCATCTTCATCAGGCGCGCGTTGAGCGAATCCTGAATGTAGCCCTTGAGAATGCCGTCTTCGATCAGCGTCGTGCACTGCGTCGGGTTGCCTTCGTCGTCGATGTTGAGCGAGCCGCGGCGATTCGGCAGCGTGCCGTCATCCACCACCGTCACGCCCTTCGCCGCCACCTGCTCGCCGATGCGGCCCGCGAACGCCGACGATCCCTTGCGGTTGAAATCGCCCTCCAGACCGTGTCCGACCGCCTCGTGCAGCAGCACGCCCGGCCAGCCCGGCCCGAGCACGACCGTCATCGCGCCGGCCGGGGCAGGGCGCGCTTCGAGGTTGACGAGCGCCGCATGCACGGCGTCATCGACGTACTTCGACAAGATATCGTCCGTGAAATAGCCGTAGTCGAAGCGTCCGCCGCCGCCGCCCGTGCCGATCTCGCGCCGGCCGTTCTGCTCGGCGATCACCGTCACCGAGACGCGCACGAGCGGGCGCACGTCCGCCGCCAGCGCGCCGTCGCTGCGCGCGACGAGCACGACGTCGTATTCGCCCGCGAGTCCGGCCATCACTTGCGTGATGCGCGGATCGCGGCCGCGCGCCATCTGTTCGACGCGCTCGAGCAGCCTGACCTTGGCGTTCGCATCGAGCGAATGGAGCGGATCGGCGGGCACGTACAGGTCGCGGCCCGAGACGCCGGTGAGCGTGCTCGCCGGCTTGATCTTGTGCTTGCCGCCGCCCGCCTTCGCGATCGCGCGCGTGGCGAGCGCGGCCTGGCGGATGGAATCGGGCGAAAGATCGTCGGAATAGGCGAACGCCGTGCGCTCGCCCGAGACGGCGCGCACGCCGACGCCCTGATCGATGCTGAAGCTGCCCGATTTGACGATGCCTTCCTCCAGACTCCACGCTTCGCTGCGCGTGGACTGGAAGTACAAATCCGCGTAATCGACGCGATGCGTGAAAATCTCCGCGAGCGTGCGCGTGATGAGACCCTCGTCGAGGCCGTACGGCGTCAGGAGAACGTCCTTCGCCGTGGCCAGGTTGCGGATGCCGGGTTCGATGATGTTCATGCGGTGCCTATTGCGTTGATGCAGCGTGTTCGGTGAGTTTTCGGACAATTCTACTGTCCGCGTCGTTCAGGCCATGTGCGGGACCACTTCCGCGCGTTCAAGGCCGTTAAAAAGCCTATTTTCGAGATGCGGCGCGTCAGCGCGACGTCGGGACATCGCGTAGGAACGCTTTACGCGATCACCCGATGCCGATACGCCGGCAAACTCTGCCGCACGCTCGCGATGCGCTCGGGATCGATCGCGCCCGCGACGACGCCCGGGCCTTCCTCGCGCACGGCGACGATTTCGCCCCACGGGTCGATCAGCATGCTATGCCCCCACGTGCGGCGGCCGTTTTCGTGCTTGCCGCCTTGCGCGGCGGCGAGCACGTAGCACTGGTTCTCGATCGCCCGCGCCTTGAGCAGGGTCTCCCAGTGCGCACGGCCGGTCGTGTAGGTGAACGCGGACGGCACGACGATCAGCGCGCAATCGCCCATCTTCCGATACAGCTCGGGAAAGCGCAGGTCGTAGCAGACGGAGAGGCCCACGCGCCCGAACGGCGCTTCGAAGGTGCGCACGTCCGCGCCGGGCACGATGCTGCGCGCTTCGTCGAACGATTCCTCGCCCTTTTCGAAATTGAACAGATGAATCTTGTCGTAGCGCGCGACCTGCTCGCCGTCTGGACCGAAGACGAGCGACGTATTCAGCACGCGCGACGCTTCGGGCGACCTCAGCGGCAGCGTCCCGCCGATGACCCACACGCCATGCTTGCGCGCGGCGTCCGAGAGAAACTGCTGGATGGGGCCGTCGCCGGGCGTCTCGCGGATCGCGAGCTTGTCCGTGTCCTTGAAACCCATGAAGCAGAAGTACTCGGGCAGCAGCACCAGGTGCGCGCCGCCTTGCGCCGCCTCGGCGATGAGCCGCCCGGCCTCGGCCAGATTGCGGTCGCGATCCGGCGTGCTCACCATTTGCAGCGCGGCGACCGGGAACGGCCGCACGGTGCTTTCGCTCGATTGTTCGGTCATGTTCGTGGCGCTGGGTTGGTCGAAAATGGACGCCGCCCGCGCGCCTTGCGAGTAAAACTCGCTTTTATTGAGCGGCTGACGGACGCGCGACGGCAGCGGGTGATTCGATCTTACCCTGATCGCCATGCAGGCGCTGAATGACCGGCTTGGTCCACGATCCGGTGATCGAGTAGTCGACCGCGAAGGCTTTCTTGATGGACTGCGACAGCGCGAGGTCGGCCGCGAGCGCGCCGAGACCGAGCAGCGGATTGATGACCGCCGCGCCGAGCGCCACCGCGCCCGCGCCGACCGTCGGAATCACCTTGACGCGAAGATCCTGCGTCTTCTTCGGCAGATCGACTGAGCCGTGCGCCTGCACGCGGGCGGGCGGCGTGATCATCGAAAGATCGTCGGTGCGGCCGATGCCGTCCGCGATGCGCGCATTGCCCGTGAGCTTCTCGAACGGCAGCCCCTTGCCGACCACATCCTCGAAATGCAGCGTGAGCAGGTTGGCGAGGCTGCGCAGGCTCAGAATGCCGAGCCACTTCGCGGCGGCCGGCGCGCGCAGAATCTGCCCGTGCCGCAGATCGACGGCCACCGTGCCGTCGAGCGTGGGCAGATCGACCGCGGTCGGACCGCCGTTCCAGCCCGCGTGACCGGATACCGAACCGGTGGCGCCATTGACCGAATGCGGCAGACCGAAGCGGTCCAGAAACTGC
This sequence comes from Caballeronia sp. AZ10_KS36, assembly GCF_023631105.1. Lineage (NCBI taxonomy): Bacteria > Pseudomonadati > Pseudomonadota > Betaproteobacteria > Burkholderiales > Burkholderiaceae > Caballeronia > Caballeronia sp. AZ10_KS36. Next base: position 64,547 of record NZ_JALQDQ010000002.1, read on the forward strand.
CCGCCGTTGCTCACGTCCAGCCTGAAATCCACCGAAGTGCGGCGGGGCGTGGCGTCGCCGTCGCGTGGCGGCCCAGCGCCCGGCAGCGCGCGCCAGATGGCGTTCGCGGTGAACGTCGCGTCCGGGTTGGCGAGCTGCAACTTGTCAAGCGTCCAGATCGGCTCATCGGCGACGACTTCGTTGTGCGCATCCACTTCGAGCCGGCCGAGATCGCGGCCTCGCAGAAGAAGCTGATTCACGATGACATCGATGGACGGCATGTTGCGCGGCGGCCTGCTCATCGCTTTCTCGGCCGGCGCGTTGTCCGCCTTGTCGGGAATCGCCACTTTGTCGAGCCGCGCCTGCACCGCGCCGGGGCCGCCTTTGACCGCGCCGGGCGTGAACGCGACGCTGCCCGTCACCTGATCCGATGCGATGTTCGCGAGCCACTTGCGATCGCTTGATTCCTCGCGCGCGTCGATGGCGATGTTCTCCCAGCGCCGGTCGAGGAGCTTCAGCGTGCCGATGTGCAGCGCGGCGCGCGTCGGCACGAACTGGCGGGCGGTGTCGCTCATGGGCGAAGCGGGCGGGGAGGGCGCAGAAGGCGAGGCGTTCGCGTTGGCGTCCGCGAACACCTTGCGCCACGCGTCGGCGTCGAGCGTCTTCAGGTCCACGTCGGCGGCCACGCCTTCTGCCGGCAAGTCGGCGGGCTTGTTCACGGCGATCGCGCCGCGCACGGCCTGCAGGGTCGCGCGCATGTTCATCGGCGCGGCCGGGTTTTCGGTGTCGATCTTCACTTCCGCCCGACCTATCCGCCGCAACTGGTAATGCGCCGCGAGCGGCCCGAGCGTGAGCCGCGCGTCGTGCAGATCCGACGCCGCGCCCGGCGCGGGCGCAAAGCTGAACGCGAAGGGCATCGGCGCGCCCTTCGCCTTGCCGAACGGCGCGGGCAAGTCGATGCCGACGCCCGTGAGATCCGCTTTCGCCTGCACGTCGGGCAGCGCGTTCTTCGCGCCGCGCACGTGCAGTTCATACGGCGCGGCGCCGTCGATGCGCGTCAGAAGCTGCGTGACCTGCGGCGTCATGCGTCCGTTGAAGCGCGCGGCGGCGTCGGTGCCGATGCGCCCGTTCACATCGAACGCATAGCTGCCGTCGGGCCGCACGCCGCCTGCCGCGCGCACGTCGCCGCCGAGCAGTTGCGCCGTGAGCGAATCGAGCGTGACGGTCTTCGCCGCGAAGTCCGCGCGGCCGCGCAAATGCGTGAGCGGCGGCAGATTGGCATACGCGACTTCATTGTCGGCAAAGGTCAGCGAGCCTTTGTACTCCGTGCGCAGCGGAGGGAGCGGCGGCGGCGGGCGGAAGCGCGGAATGCCGAGCGTGAGCGCGAGCGACGCGTTGCCCTTCGCGTCGAGCTTGCGCGTCGCGTGCTTCGCCATCAGGCCGAGCGAGCTGTTATCGACGTATTGCAGCATGTCGGCGAGCGGGCCGCGCGCCTGGCCGTCGATCCACAGCTTCGTCTCGCGGTTGCCCGTATCGTCGATACATCCGGTCACGCGCGACACCGCGACGCCCTTGTAATGCCCGCGATGAATGTCGAAGCCGAGCTTGTTCTGCGCGAGCGTGAACGTGCCGTCGATACCCTCGAACGCCGGCCAGAAATTCGGCAGGCCGTTGGCCATCTTGCGCGGCGGGAACGGCGTCGGATCGAACTTGCCGCCGGTGAACGGCGCTTCGATGCGAAACACGCCGGCATCGGGAAACTTGGCGTACGGAAAGCGCGTGAGATCGCCGTGCACTTCGAGCGTCGCGTTGCGCGCGACGCCCGCCTGCAACGCATGGCCGAGGTAGACGCGCACGCGCTCGTTCAGGCTCGTCGGCAGATAGCGCACGAGGTGCGTCGCGTTCAGATGCGCGACCTTCGCCTTCAGGTCGAGATTGCCGCGGCCGTGCCCCTGATTCCAGTACGCGGCGGTGACTTCGCCTTCGGCGTCGGCGTTTTTCACCCGCAGCGTGTCCAGATGAATGGTGAACGCGCGGCGCAGCTCGCCCGGCGCGATGGCATCCGCGACGGTCCAGGTCGCGTGGCCTTGCAGCGAATCGAAGATGAGGCGCGGGTCGTCGAACGCGCCGGGAATCGTCACGGCCGCGTTCTTCGTATCGATGCTGATGCTGCCTTGCGACTCGTTCGCGTCGACCGCGCCCCACAGGTTTTCGATGCCCGGAATGCCGGCGCGCGGGTGATTGTTCGCGGTGAGTCCCGGCGGCGGCTCCTGCGCCTGCACGCTGATGCCCTGCAACTCGCCCTTGAACGCATAGTGCAGCAGCTTCGCGTCGCCTTTTTCGCGCTGGCGCTTGACTTCTTCTTCGCTGCGCGGCGGCGCGCGTTCGGTGTAGATCGTGAAATTGGCGATCTGCCCGCGCGGATTGAAGCGCACGAGTTCGTTCAGCACGCGCGCCGGCACCGGCAGCGCGCGCGTGAATTCGGCGAGGATGCCGAGATCGGCTTCGTCGCCCGTTATACGGAAAAGCAGGCCGACGTTGACCGCCGCCGGGCGATACGTCGCGCTGAGCGTGCGCGAGGTCAGAAGGCGCGCGACCGGCGTGCCGTCTTCGAGCGCGGGCTGGCCGAGTTCGGCGCGCAGGTCGGACAGATTCAGCGTGTACGCGCCGTCCTTCTTGTCGACGGTCCAGCCGAAGCGCGCCACCGGAAGATCGAGGCGCGGCTGCATTGCCCGCACGCGCAGCGCGATGTTGCCGCCCGCGAGGTCGCCGTTCGCGCTCTGCAACTCCCCGCGCGCGAAGTTGACCCAGATGCGGTTCTCCACGCGGCCGTCGTAGATGGCGAACGGCATCTTCACGTAGCGCGCGAGCGTCGGCAGATCGAGCGGACCGGTCGACACGTACACGCGGCCCGTCCAGTTCGCGGGCGCGCCCATCGCGCTGAACGGCTCGTGGCGGAAGTCCGCGCGCAGGTCGAGCGGACCGTGCAGCACGTCGCCGTCGGGCGGCGCGGCGAGCGCCACGCGATGACGCACGCCGTCGTTCAGCACGGTGAGCCGCAGCCGCTTGAACGCGATCTCGGGCGCGCCGCGCTGGGCGTCGCGCCAACGCAGCGTGCCGTCGCGCAGCAGAATGTGCTGTTGGCCGAGCAGCCATGTGGTGAACGCGTTGGAGCCCGTGCGATGCGTCGGAATCGGAACGCCCGCGACCGTGACTTCGCCTTTCGCGTTGCGCGCGGCGATTACGTCGGGGCCATCGACGGTCAGATCCGCCAGTTTCGGCTTGAGCTGCACGAGCGAGCGCCACGCGATACTCGCGCTCGCGTGCGGCACCGCGAGCCCCGGCGAGCCGTCGGCGGCGTCGATGCGAAGATTGTCGATGTCGATGGTCGGCTGCATGCCCGACCATCGCGCGGACAGCCGGCCGATGCGCAACTGCGCGTGCATGCGCGTGGAGACGGCTTCTTCGATGCGCGGCCTGAACGAATCGATCTGCGGCAGCACGACATAGCGCAGGCCGAGATAGATGCACGCGACCGCGAAATACAGCACGGCCGCGATGACGAGAACGACTTTGAGAACGCGCGACAGAACGCGCTCGGCGTTGCCGCTGGGCTCGGCTTGTCCAACTTCGGTCGGGTCGACGGATCGTCTGCTGTCGGACATGCTGCGGCTGTTCGGCGATATGGTAGTTTTGCGTGTTCGACGCTGCAATGTATCACAGGGCAAGGCGCGGACATCTGCGGCGTGCGCGCGCCGGACCGCCCGCAAAGGCCCGCTGCGCAAGCCTTCCGGGCGGTGCCGCCGACGCCCGCCCGCGCACCGAAACACTCGACGCAAAGCAACCTGCGAGCCTAACCCTTCATGACCGATGTGACTCTGCGCAGTTCCGGCTACTCCACTTATGCAGCCCGCGCGTATGCGGCGCGCGCCGAACTGGCGTCAAACGTAGCGGAGTGGGCGCAATCGCCCGTCACGCGCGAGTGGATCGAAGCGCGTCTCGACGCGCACTGCGCGCGCGCTTCGTCTAACGGCGCGCTCGACGAAGCCGCGCTCAAAACCGCGCTGCGGCGCCTTCGCGTGGACGTGTTCTGCACGGTGATGGAGCGCGATCTGCGCGGCGCGGCCGATGTCGCCGAAGTCACCGGCGCAATGACCGATCTCGCCGAAGTCACCATTCAGCGCGCGCTCTCCGTGCTGACGGCGGACCTCGAAACGCTGTTCGGCGAACCGCGTGGGCCGAACGGCGAGCGGCTCACGCTCGGCGTCGTCGGCATGGGCAAGCTCGGCGGGCGCGAGTTGAACGCGTCGTCGGATATCGATCTGATCTTTGTCTACGAAGACGACGGCGAAACCGCTGGCGGCACGCGCGCGCCGCTCGCGACGCAGGAATTCTTCACGCGGCTCGGTCGGCGGCTGATCGGCGCGCTCGCGGAAATCACGCAGGACGGCTACGTGTTTCGCGTCGACATGCGGCTGCGTCCAAACGGCGATTCCGGACCGCTCGTGTGCAGCCTCGGCATGCTGGAAGAGTACTTCTACGTGCAGGGCCGCGAGTGGGAGCGCTACGCGTGGATCAAGGCGAGGCTCGTGTCCGAGCGCGAAAGCGAGTCCGCGCAGCGGCTCGCGAAGCAACTCGACGCGATCGCCACGCCGTTCGTCTACCGCCGCTATCTCGATTACGGCGTGATCGCGGCGATCCGCTCGCTGCATCAGCAGATTCGGCAAGAAGCGCGACGGCGCGCGTCCATGCGCCCCGACAAGGCCGACGACATCAAGCTCGGGCGCGGCGGCATCCGCGAGATCGAGTTCAGCGCGCAAGTGTTTCAGTTGATTCGCGGCGGGCAGGCAGCGGATTTTCGTATCCGGCCGACGCTCGCCGTGCTCGAACGCGCGGCGGCCAACGGGCTCATCGCGCCACATGTGCGCGATGCGCTCACCGACGCGTATCTCTTTCTGCGCACGGTCGAGCATCGTCTGCAATATCGCAACGACGCGCAGACGCACGCCATGCCCGTGGCCGACGAGGAGCGCGCGCTGCTCGCGTCGTCGCTCGGCTTCGCGGATTACGCCGCGTTGATGAAGAAGCTCGACGCGCACCGCGAATTCGTCGAGCAGCAGTTCGACGCGATCTTCGCCGACAAGGTGAGCGGCGAGCATGGCTGCGGCGTGGCGGAAGATTCGGCTGCGTCGTGGATCTGGAGCGGCGCGCTCGCCGACGAATCCGCGCAGGACGAACTCACCGCGCGTCTCATGGAACTGGGCTTCGCGGACCCGGCGCCGGTGCTCGCGCGGCTGACGGGCGTGTGGAACTCGTCGCGCTATGCCGGGCTGCCGGAACAAAGCCGTGGCCGGTTCGACATCGTCGTGCAGCGCGCGCTGGAAGCCGTGCAGTCCATCGAAGCGGCGCGCCGCGTGGACACCATCGCGCGTCTCTTCGATCTGCTCGAAGCCACGGCAAAGCGCGGCGCGTACCTCGCGTTGCTCACCGAATATCCGGCGGCGCTCGACCGCGTGCTCTCGGTGCTGTCGGGGTCGCGCTGGGCGGCGGGCTATCTGATCCGCCATCCGCAATTGCTCGACGAATTGCTCGACGACGAGGCGATTTCCAGCCCGTTCGACTGGCCCGAATTCCGGCGCGCGCTGAATGCGCGTCTCGCCGCCGCCGAGGACGCCGAGCATCAGATGGACTTGCTGCGCCACGCGCATCAGGCCGAAGTGTTCCGCATTCTGCTGCTGGATCTGGCCGGGCGGCTGACGGTCGAGCACGTGAGCGACCGCCTGTCCGAACTCGCGGACGCGGTGCTCGACGTGACCGTCGAAACTGTCTGGAAGCAGTTCCCGAAGCGGCATCGCGAGACGCCGAAGTTCTCGGTCATCGCGTACGGGAAGCTGGGCGGCAAGGAACTGGGCTACGCGTCGGATCTCGATCTGATCTTTCTCTACGACGACCCCGACGATGCCGCCTCCGACATCTACGCGATGTTCGCGCGCCGCTTGATTACGTGGCTCACGGCGGCGACGGGCGCGGGCACGCTATTCGACGTGGACCTGCGGCTGCGGCCGAACGGCGAGTCCGGGCTGTTGGTCACGAGCCTCGATTCGTTTCGCCGCTATCAGCTACGCGAGGGCGACGCGGCCAATACCGCGTGGGTGTGGGAGCATCAGGCGCTGTCGCGGGCGCGGTTCAGCGCGGGCGATGCCGACATCGGCGCTCAGTTCGAAGCGATCCGCGCCGACGTGCTCGTGATGGAGCGTGATGCGGCGGCGCTCGCGCTCGAGATCGTCGCGATGCGCGAGCGCGTGGCGGCGGGGCATCCCAATCGCAGCGATCTGTTCGATCTGAAGCATGATCGCGGCGGCATGGTCGATATCGAGTTCATCGTGCAGTACTGGGTGCTGCTGCACACGCGGACGCATCGCGCGTTCTTGCGCAACGCGGGGAATATCACGCTCTTGAAGATCGCGGCGCAGAGCGGCCTCATTTCGGAGCCGGATGCGGAGACGATCGGCGCGGCGTACCGGTATTACCGGAAGCTCCAGCACACGCTGCGGCTCGACGGCATGGAGAAGGCGCGCGTCGATCCGGCTGTCGTGCGCGTGGAGCGCGAAGCGGTGACGGGGCTGTGGCGGCGCGTGTTTGGGGATGGGATGTGAGCGGCGCATTGCGCGGGAAGGGCGGCGCCCCGCCCGCCGCGCTCACGCCGCCAGCATTTCCTTCGCGTGCTTGCGCGTCGTCGCGGTGATTTCGATACCGCCGAGCATCCGCGCCACTTCCTCGATGCGCTTCGCCTTGTCGAGCGGCGTCACGGTGCTGACGGTGCCGCCAGCATCATCGGATGATTTGGCGACCTGGAAATGCTGATCCCCGCGCGCGGCCACTTGCGGCAAGTGCGTGACGCACAGCACCTGACGGTCGCGCCCGAGTTGATGCAAGAGCCGCCCGACGACTTCCGCGACGCCGCCGCCGATGCCCGTGTCCACTTCGTCGAAAATGAGCGTGGGTGTCGGGCTCGCGGTGCTCGCGATCACCGCGAGCGCGAGGCTGATACGCGCCAGTTCGCCGCCCGAGGCGACCTTCGCGAGCGGCCGCAACGCGACGCCAGCGTGACCGGCGACGCGAAACTCGATCTGCTCCAGCCCGTTGGCGCCGCCTTCCGCAAGCGGCACGAGCGCGACTTCGAAGCTGCCGCCCGCCATCGACAACTCCTGCATGCCTTCGGTGACCGCTTTCGAGAGCGACTTCGCGGCCTTCGCGCGCGCCTTCGAAAGCACGTTCGCTTCGGCGAGATACGCATCTTTCGCTTTCGCGGCGGCGGCGTTCAGCGCGTCGAGATCCGCGGCGGCGTCGAGTTCGGCAAGCTGACGGCGGCGCGTTTCGTGTTCTTCCGGCAGCGCTTCGGGCTGAAGGCGGAACTTGCGCGCCGTCGAATGAAGCTGATCCATGCGTTTTTCGACTTGCGCGAGCCGGTCCGGGTCGAGCTCCAGCCGCTGCGCATAGTGCGACAGCGAGTAGGCCGCTTCCTGCAACTGGATCTCGGCCGGCTCCAGTGAAGCGAGCACGTCGTTGAGCGCCGGGTCGATGTCGGCCAGACCGCGCAGCTTCGACATGATGGCGCCGAGCTGGGAGATCATCGCGTCATCGGATTCGGACAGCGCGCCGAGCGCATTCTGCACGCCGTCGATCAGACTCGCCGAATGCGACAGCCGATGATGCTCCGCGCTCACTTCCTCCCATTCACCCGGCTGGGGCGCGAGCTTGTCGAACTCGCTGAGTTGCCAGGCAAGGCGTTCGCGCTCCAGTTGCAGTTCGCGGTCGCGGCTTTGCGCGGCATCGACGGCCTGCTGCGCTTCGCGCCAAGCCCGCCACGCGCGATTCACGGCGGCGGCCGTATCGACCAGACCGGCGTGCGTGTCGAACAGCTCGCGCTGCGCGTCGGGCCGCATCAATAACTGATGCGCGTGCTGGCCGTGAATATCCACGAGCATTTCGCCGACTTCGCGCAATTGCGTGAGCGTCGCCGGCGTGCCGTTGATGAATGCGCGCGAGCGGCCGCTCGAATCGATCACGCGGCGCAGCATCACCGTGTCGCCGTCTTGCGAGAGCGCGTGCTCGTCGAGCCAGCGAATCACCTGGGCGTGCGTGCCGAACTCGGCGGTGATGTCCGCGCGCGGCTCGCCGGTGCGCACGACGCTGGCATCGGCGCGCGCGCCGAGCGTGAGCGCGAGGGCGTCGATCAGGATCGACTTGCCCGCGCCGGTTTCACCCGAAAAAACCGTGAAGCCCGAATCGAATTCGATGTCGAGGGCGGCGACGATGACGAAGTCTCGAATGGAGAGATGACGGAGCATGGACGCTTCGGGAAGGGTTCGGCAAAGATGTGCGGTCAGACAGACGAGTCCTGCGAGGGATGCTCGTTCCAGTGCAGTTTCTTGCGCAGCGTGGCGTACGTGCTGTAGCCGACCGGATGCAGCACCGGCACGGTATGCCGGGAGCGCCGCACCTCGATGGCGTCGTTCAGTTCGACGGCGGTGAACGACTGCATGTCGAAGTTCACGTTCACGTCGCGCCCGCCGATGATCTGAATGGTGACCTTCGAGTCGTCCGGCAGCACGATCGGACGATTCGAAAGCGAGTGCGGGGCGATCGGCACGAGCACGAAGCCTTGCAGTTGCGGATGCAGAATGGGCCCGGCGGAAGAGAGCGCGTACGCCGTGGAGCCGGTCGGCGTCGCGACGATCAGGCCGTCGGAGCGCTGGTTGTACATGAAGTGGCCGTCCACCGACACGCGCAGTTCCGCCATGCCCGAGAAGCCGCTGCGATTCACGACCACGTCGTTGAACGCGAGCGCGTGGTAAATGGGCTTGTCGTTGCGGACGATTCGCGCTTCCAGCAGGCTGCGCTCCTCGCGCTCGAACTGCCCGGCGAGCATTTGCGGCACGCGTTCGTGCATTTCCTTGAGAGGAATGTCCGTGATGAAGCCGAGCCGCCCGTGATTCACGCCGATGAGCGGCGTTCTGTACGGCGCGAGTTGACGACCCACGCCGAGCATGGTGCCGTCGCCGCCGAGAACGACGGCCACATCCGCCCGCGCGCCGATCTCCGCGATGGACAGCGCGGGATAGTCGGTCACGCCGACATCCTTCGCGGTGCCGGCTTCGAACACCACGTCGAAGCCCTGGTTCGCAATGTGCTCCGCGAGCGATCGCAACGGCGCCTCGATGCCGGGTGTGTTGGTTCGCCCGACAAGGGCGACCGTCTTGAATTGGCCAATTTCCATGCCGGCATTACACCATAGGTCGAAGGCGAAAAGAACCGGGGCCGCGCGGTCTCTGACGCGTCCGGTTTGTCGCTAGAATGGAGCGGACATTGAACGATCGGCGCGCCGCCGAACGCGGCCCGGAACGGCGCGGGCCCGCGGCGGCAGCCGTCGCCGCGCTTTGACACGTTGCGTTAAAATTTGCCCATGCTAGACCCACGTGCACAAACCCTCCTGAAAACGTTGATCGAGCGTTACATCGCCGAAGGTCAGCCGGTCGGTTCGCGCACGTTATCACGTCACTCCGGCCTGGAACTGAGTCCCGCCACCATCCGCAACGTGATGTCGGACCTCGAGGACCTCGGCCTCGTCGCCAGTCCGCATACGTCCGCGGGGCGCATTCCCACGCCGCGCGGCTATCGCCTGTTCGTCGACACCATGCTCACGGTCGAAGCCCCGCAGGACGAGGCGATGACCACGGCCGTCAAGACCCGCCTGCAAGGCGAGGAGCCGCAGAAGATCGTCGCGGCGGCGGCGAGCGTGCTGTCCAGTCTGTCCTCGTTCGCAGGCGTGATCCTCACGCCGCGCCGCAGCCACATGTTCAAGCAGATCGAGTTCATGCGGCTGTCGGACAAGCGCATTCTGCTCATCATCGTGACGCCGGAAGGCGACGTGCAGAACCGCATGATGGCCACGCAGCGCGACTACTCGCCCTCGCAACTCACGGAAGCCTCCAATTACATCAACGCGCATTTCGCGGGCCTGTCCTTCGACGAAGTGCGCCGCCGGCTGCGCGAGGAAATCGACCAGTTGCGCGGCGACATGACGACGCTGATGCAAGCGGCGGTCGTCGCGAGCACGGCCGAGACCGATCCCGGCGAGACCGTTCTGATTTCCGGCGAGCGCAACCTGCTCGAAGTCGCGGACCTTTCGTCCGACATGGCGCGGCTGCGCAAACTCTTCGACCTCTTCGACCAAAAGACGAGCCTCCTGCAATTGCTGGATGTATCGAGTCACGCACAGGGCGTGCAGATTTTCATCGGCGGGGAATCGAATCTCGTGCCGATCGAGGAGATGAGCGTCGTGACCGCGCCGTACGAAGTGAACGGCAAGATCGTCGGCACGCTCGGCGTGATCGGCCCGACGCGCATGGCCTACAACCGCGTGATTCCCATCGTCGATATCACGGCGCGCCTGCTGTCGATGTCGCTCAGCCAGCAATAGCGCCCCTTTGCGGGCATAATGCCGCGCCGCCAGATGCGCCGCCACTAGGCCGTTCGGCCGATGCAGCGTGCTGGAGCGCGCCGCTATAATGGCCGTCACCTTTCGATGACTTTCGGCCGCCTTGCCCTATGCGTTTCGACCTCGAGTTGCCCTCGCAGCCCAGCGCCTCGCATCGCGTCGCGGTGCTGCTGATCAATCTCGGCACGCCGGACGCGCCCACGCCGCGAGCAGTGCGCAAATATCTCGCGCAGTTTCTGAGCGATCCGCGCGTCGTCGAGATTCCGTCGTTCATCTGGCAAATCATTCTGCGCGGCATCATCCTGCCGTTTCGCGGGCGCGCATCGGCCAAGAAATACGCGCAGGTGTGGATGCCCGAAGGCTCGCCGTTACGCGTCTATACGGAGCGGCAGGTCGAAGGCTTGCGGCGGCTTTTTGCGGCGAACGATTATCACGTTATCGTCGATTACGCGATGCGCTACGGCACGCCGGGCATCGGCGCCATGCTCAACCAGCTGAAGCTGGAAGGCGCCGATCGCATTCTGCTCGTGCCCATGTATCCGCAGTATTCGTCGTCGACCACGGCCACCGCTTTCGATGACGCCTTTACCGCGCTCAAGCGCGTGCGCAATCAGCCGGAGATCCGCACCATTCGCCATTACGCGGACCATCCGGCGTATATCGCGGCGCTCGCCGAGCAGGTGCGTGACTACTGGCGGCTGCACGGCCAGCCGGACTTCGCCTCGGGCGACAAGCTCGTGCTGAGTTTTCACGGCGTGCCCAAGCGGACCATGGACCTCGGCGACCCGTACCACGACCAATGCCAGTCGACCGGCTCGCTGCTCGCCTCCGCGCTGGGACTCACGCCGGTGGAATGCCGCGTGACGTTCCAGTCGCGCTTCGGCCGCGCGGAGTGGCTGCAGCCGTACACCGCGCCGACGCTCGCGGAACTGGGCGCGGCCGGCGTGAAGCGCGTGGACGTGTTCTGCCCCGGCTTCACGGCGGACTGCCTCGAAACCATCGAGGAAATCGGCATCGAAGTACGCGACGAGTTTCTGCAGGCGGGCGGCAAGGAGTTCCATCGCATTGCCTGCCTGAACGCGTCGCCTGCGTGGATCAAGGCGTTAGGCGAGATCGCGGCACAACATCTGCAAGGATGGCCTGTACAGGCCACGCAACCGGTGACGGTGGCGGCCTGAAACCGCTCATCGCACGAGAATCACCATGAATCACAAGATCACGACGGAACCGGGCGCGCGCCTGCGCATCGACAAATGGCTGTGGGCCGCGCGTTTCTTCAAGACGCGCTCGCTCGCGAGCGACGCAGTGGAGAAAGGCCGCGTGAGGATCGGCGGCGCGAACGTGAAGCCGTCGAAGGACGTGCGCGTGGGCGATATCGTCGAGATCGATATCGAGCGGATCGTGTGGCAGGTGCAGGTGCTTGGCCTGTGCGACGTGCGCGGCCCCGCGCCGGTCGCGCAGACGCTCTACGCCGAGACGGACGAAGGCCGGACCAAGCGGCTGGCGGAAGCGGAACGGCGCAAGACTTTTCGCGAGCCGGCCGCCGGCATGCAGGGCAGGCCGACGAAGCGCGACCGCCGCATCATCGACAGATTTTCAGGTTCGGATTGAAGAATTCTTCGACCGTCGCGTGAACGCCGCCGTACTCGGTGGTGCGGGCGGTCAGGGCGCCGGACATGCAGATGGTCGTGGTCCCCGCGACGAGTACCAGGGCGACCACCGCGATGGCTAAGGTCAGTTTCATGGTACCCCCGGGAAGCGGGAACGGCGGCTGGACGGCCGCGCGAGAATCAGGAAATTGGCGACGCTTAAGCGGTTTGTAGCAATCGTAGGATTAGGGTTAACGTGCGTCCTGCGGTGCTTGATCGAAGTGTAGGTGAGCCGCTGCATTCCCTCAATCTCAATTTACGCGATGCGGCGAAACGTCCGTTACCGCTTATTGTGCGCGCGGCCGTACTGGCACACTGGCGTTCAATTTTGATCTGACAAAGCCTTGAAAACTTTTCCGCTGCCCCAATTTCGGCAGCTAGCGCGAGGAAGCGCGCCGGCCGTCGATGGCCGGCGGCATTCCCGATCCATCCAATCACGGTAATGACACTCAGCGACATGGAAAACACGCAAGAGAATTCAGCGAGCCAGAACCCCACGCCCGCCGACGAAAACGCGCGCCAGGCCGCCGACTCCAATCAGGCAGCAACGCAGGCCGCCTCGGCAGAGGGCGCCGCTGCGCCGGAAGCCGCCGCGAACAGCACGAACGCCACCGAAACCGCACTGGCCGAAGCGCAAGCCCGCGTGGCCGCGCTGCAGGAAGAGTTCCTGCGGGCGAAGGCGGAAACGGAAAACGTACGCCGCCGCGGCCAGGAAGATGTGGCGAAGGCGCACAAGTTCGCCATCGAAAGCTTCGCCGAAAATCTGCTGCCGGTGCTCGACAGCCTCGAAGCCGCGCTGGCGGATCAGTCCACCGATCTCGCCAAGGTGCGCGAAGGCGTCGAACTGACGCTGCGCCAGTTGACCGGCGCGCTGGAAAAGGGCCGCGTCGTCGCACTGAATCCGGTCGGCGAGAAGTTCGACCCGCATCGTCATCAGGCCATCTCCATGGTGCCGGCGGATCAGGAGCCGAACACCATCGTTGCAGTGCTGCAGAAGGGCTACATCATCGCCGACCGCGTGCTGCGTCCGGCGCTCGTCACCGTCGCTGCGCCGAAGTAAGCCCGCGAGGTTCGCGATCATGGCCAACGTGCCCGTCGATTCGACCGCTTTCTCCGTCTTCGACATGCAGGAACTGGACGCCGCCGGCTTCGACGCCGGCCTGGCTTCGGCGGGCGACGAACTGGCCGTCGTGTTCTTCTGGGGCCTCGACTGCTTCAACTGCGAGATCGCGAAGAAAGCGATGCTCGCCCAGCCCGACGCCATTCGGGCGCTCGGACTGAAGTGGTTTCACAGCAATGTGTACGAGCATCGCGAGCTAGGCCGCCGGTTCATGTTGCACGGCGTGCCGACGTGGTTCTTCTTTCACCGCGGCAAGCGGCTCGGCCGCGCGACCGGCTGGCACGGTCTCGCGCAGTTCGAGGCGGCGGTCGCGGCGGCGCGCGAGAAAATCCGCGCGGCGGCAGCAAAGGAATGACGCGAGCCGGAGCGCGAAAAGTTATAGACCGCATTGCATTCAGGGTCTTGAAAACGAAACCGGCGCTCTTATCTTGCGTACAGGTATGAATTTTGGGCGTTCGGCCCGTTGAATCGGCCGCAAAAGCCGGCGTTCCCCGGCCGCAGCGCCAAAGCGATCAAAGCTAGGAGAGTATAAAAATGGGCAAAATCATCGGCATCGACCTCGGCACCACGAACTCGTGCGTGGCGCTGATGGAAGGCAATCAGGTCAAGGTCATCGAGAACTCGGAAGGCGCGCGCACCACGCCGTCGATCATCGCGTACATGGATGACAACGAGATCCTCGTCGGCGCGCCTGCCAAGCGTCAGTCGGTCACGAATCCGCGCAACACGCTGTACGCAGTCAAGCGCCTGATCGGCCGCCGCTTCGAAGAGAAGGAAGTGCAGAAGGACATCGGCCTGATGCCCTACAAGATCGTCAAGGCCGACAATGGCGACGCATGGGTCGAAGCGCACGGCCAGAAGCTCGCGCCGCCGCAAATCTCGGCGGAAGTGCTGCGCAAGATGAAGAAGACCGCTGAAGACTACCTCGGCGAGCCGGTGACGGAAGCCGTCATCACGGTTCCGGCGTACTTCAACGACAGCCAGCGTCAGGCAACCAAGGACGCGGGCCGCATCGCCGGTCTGGAAGTCAAGCGCATCATCAACGAACCGACGGCAGCCGCGCTCGCGTTCGGCCTAGACAAGGCTGAAAAGGGCGACCGCAAGATCGCCGTGTTCGACCTGGGCGGCGGCACGTTCGACATCTCGATCATCGAAATCGCGGATGTGGACGGCGAAATGCAGTTCGAAGTGCTGTCGACGAACGGCGACACGTTCCTCGGCGGCGAAGACTTCGACCAGCGCATCATCGATTACATCATCGGCGAGTTCAAGAAGGAGCAGGGCGTCGACCTGTCGAAGGACGTGCTCGCGCTGCAACGCCTGAAGGAAGCCGCTGAGAAGGCGAAGATCGAACTGTCGTCCACGGCGCAGACCGAAATCAACCTGCCGTACATCACGGCGGACGCGTCCGGTCCGAAGCACCTGAACCTTAAGATCACCCGCGCGAAGCTCGAAGCGCTCGTGGAAGACCTGATCGAGCGCACGATCGAACCGTGCCGCATCGCCATCAAGGACGCGGGCGTGAAGGTCGGTGAAATCGACGACGTGATTCTCGTCGGCGGCATGACGCGCATGCCGAAGGTGCAGGAGAAGGTGAAGGAGTTCTTCGGCAAGGAACCGCGCCGTGACGTGAACCCGGACGAAGCCGTGGCCGTGGGCGCCGCGATTCAAGGTCAGGTTCTGTCGGGCGACCGCAAGGACGTGCTGCTGCTCGACGTGACTCCGCTCTCGCTCGGCATCGAGACGCTCGGCGGCGTGATGACGAAGATGATCAACAAGAACACCACGATCCCGACGAAGCACTCGCAGGTGTATTCGACGGCGGACGACAACCAGAGCGCCGTGACGATCAAGGTGTTCCAGGGCGAGCGCGAAATGGCCGCAGGCAACAAGCTGCTCGGCGAGTTCAACCTCGAAGGCATTCCGCCCGCACCGCGCGGCGTGCCGCAGATCGAAGTGACCTTCGACATCGACGCGAACGGCATTCTGCACGTCGGCGCGAAGGACAAGGCGACTGGCAAGGAAAACAAGATCACCATCAAGGCGAACTCGGGTCTGACGGACGCCGAAATCGACAAGATGGTGAAGGACGCCGAAGCCAACGCCGAGGAAGATCACAAGCTGCGCGAGCTGGCCGATGCCCGTAACCAGGGCGACGCGCTGGTCCACAGCACGAAGAAGGCGGTTGCCGAGTACGGCGACAAGGTCGACGCTTCGGAGAAGGAAAAGATCGAAGCCGCGCTGAAGGACCTCGAAGAGGCGCTGAAGAACACGTCGAGCGACAAGGCGACGATCGAAGCGAAGATCGAGGCGCTGGCTACGGCATCGCAGAAGCTCGGCGAGAAGATGTACGCCGACATGCAGGCGCAGCAAGGCGCGGCGGGCGCGGCTGCCGGTGCGGCCGGCGCGGAAGCGGCATCGGCTGGTGCGAGCCAGCAGCATGACGATGTCGTCGACGCCGACTTCAAGGAAGTGAAGAAGGACTAAGCCGCAGAGCGCGTGGATGGCAACGTTCACGCGCTCGCGGTCTTTTCGCGGGCGGTATCGCGCGAAAAGACCGCGGCAGGACGCGTTGAGCGTCTGACGTGAAACGCGCCTGGCGAGCCACACGGCTCGACCGGGCACATTGTTTTTTTGGGGCGTCTTGCTGAAGGCGGGTTTTTGCAGCGAGGCGTCAGAGGTTACGCGCGGGCCGTTTGGTCCGAAGCATTCGAGAGGAACCGTCGCGGTCACTCCGCGGCGGCATGGAACCGACATGGCGAAACGGGATTACTACGACGTTCTGGGCGTTGCGAAGAACGCGAGCGACGACGAGATCAAGAAGGCGTATCGCAAGCTCGCGATGAAGTATCACCCTGACCGCAACCCGGACAACAAGAAGGCGGAAGAGAACTTCAAGGAGGCGAAGGAAGCCTACGAGATGCTCTCCGACCAGCAAAAGCGCGCCGCGTACGACCAGTACGGTCACGCGGGCGTCGATCCGAACATGGCGGGCGCGGGCGCGCAAGGCTTCGGCGGCTTTGCCGATGCGTTCGGCGATATCTTCGGCGACATCTTCGGGCAGGCGGCGGGCGGTGCTGCGCGCGGCGGCCGCGGCGGTCCGCAGGTGTATCGCGGCGCCGACTTGCGCTACAGCATGGAGATCACGCTGGAGCAGGCCGCGCATGGTTACGACACGCAGATCCGCGTGCCGAGCTGGGTCAACTGTAACGTCTGCCATGGCTCGGGCGCGAAGCCGGGCACCAAGCCGGAAACCTGCCCGACGTGTCACGGCCAGGGCCAGGTTCGGATGTCGCAGGGCTTCTTCAGCATCCAGCAGACGTGCCCGAAGTGTCACGGCAGCGGCACCTACGTTCCCGACCCGTGCGGCAACTGCCACGGCGCGGGAAAGGTGAAGGAAACGAAGACGCTGGAAGTGAAGATTCCGGCGGGCATCGACGACGGCATGCGCATCCGTTCGGCTGGCAACGGCGAGCCGGGCATCAACGGCGGGCCGAGCGGCGACTTGTACGTGGAAATCCACATCAAGCAGCACCCGGTGTTCGAGCGCGACGGCGACGACCTGCATTGCCAGATGCCGATTCCGTTCACCACGGCGGCGCTGGGCGGCGAGATCGAAGTGCCGACGCTGGCGGGACGCGCGAGCTTCACCGTGCCCGAAGGCACGCAGTCGGGCAAGACGTTCCGCCTGCGCGGCAAGGGCATCAAGGGCTTGCGTTCGAGCATTGCGGGCGATCTCTACGTGCACGTGCAGGTGGAAACGCCGGTCAAGCTCACCGATCAGCAGCGCGATCTGCTGAAGCAGTTCGAGAAGTCGCTGACGGAAGGCGGCGCGCGGCATAGCCCGCAGAGCAAAAGCTGGTTCGACCGGGTGAAGAGCTTCTTCGACTGATGCAGTCGTTACGAGCATTGCCATGAAGATCGAAGCACGCAGCGCGGTGTTCGCGCTGCTCGACGATTGCGACGCGACCGCCGAAAGGCGGTCGAGTCGTTTGTACGCGGACTTTTCGCACGAGCATGTGTGCGAGGACGGGCGCGAACTCGATGCGGTCTGCGCCGCCGTCGAACGCGATCTGACAAGCGGACTGCATGCAGTCGTCGTCGCGGATTACGAGTTCGGGCGCAACCTTCAGTTCGGCACCATTGAGCGCGGCGGCGATCACGCGCTGCGTGTGCTCATGTTCCGCTCGTGCGCGCTGCTGTCACGCGATGAGGCGAGCGAATGGCTCGCGTTGCAGGACGCGGAAAGCGCCGAGCCTTTGGTCGCGGGCGTGGGCGGTATCGAGCCGAGCATCACGCGTGACGAATTCGACCGCGCGATTGCTGCCATCAAGCAGGCGCTGGAAGAAGGCGAGTCGTATCAGGTCAACTACACGTTCCGGCTGAATTTCGATGTGTTCGGCTCGCCGCTCGCGCTGTATCGACGGCTGCGGGAGCGGCAGCCCGTCAGGTACGGCGCTTTCATCGCGTTGCCGGATGGGCGCGCGGTTGTGTCGTGCTCGCCGGAGCTTTTCGTCGAGAAGCATGGCGACGTGCTGCGCGCAAAGCCGATGAAAGGCACCGCGCCGCGCGAGTCGGACCCCGCTGCGCTGCGCTGCGATCCGAAGAATCGCGCGGAGAACGTGATGATCGTCGACTTGCTGCGCAACGACCTCTCGCGTGTTGCGGCGACGGGCTCCGTGCATGTGCCGGCGCTTTTTTCCGTGGAGCCGTATGCGTCGGTGTGGCAAATGACCTCGACCGTCGAGGCTCGCGTCGCCCGTGACGCGCCGTTCGCGGCGATCGTGCGGGCGCTCTTTCCGTGCGGGTCGATTACCGGCGCGCCGAAGTACCGCACGATGCAACTCATCGATCAGATCGAAAGCACGCCGCGCGGGCTTTATACCGGCGCAATCGGCTGGCTCGATAAGAGCGGCGATTTCTGCCTCTCCGTCGCCATCCGTACGCTGGTGATCGACGCAGACCAGCAGCGCGGCCTGCTTGGCATCGGCGCGGGCATCGTGCTGGATAGCATCGCCGAGAGCGAGTACGAGGAGTGTCTTCTGAAGGCGCGCTTCCTGACCGGCGCGGACCCTGGCTTCGAACTCTTCGAGACGACGTACGCCACGCGGGACGAAGGCGTGCGCCACTACCCGCGTCACGTTGCGCGACTCGAAGCGAGCGCAGCGTATTTGGGCTTCCCCTTCGCCAAGCGCAGTCTGGACGAGCAAGTCGCCGAAAAATGCGCGAGCTTCGAAGCGGGCAAGCCGTATCGCTTGCGCATCGCGCTCGACAAGAGCGGACGCCTTACGCTGACGAGTGCGCCGCTTGCGCCATTGTCGTCGGATACGGTGGATGTGCTGCTCGCCGCAGAGCGCGGCTTTGCGCCGCAATCATCCGCCGATGTATTGCTTCGCCACAAAACGACGCGCCGCGCCGACTACGACCGCGCGTGGAAAGCCGCCGAAGCCGAAGGCGCGTTCGACATGCTGTTCACGAACGAGCGCGGCGAACTGACCGAAGGCGGCCGTTCGAGCGTGTTCGTGAAGCTGGACGGAAAGTGGTGGACGCCGCCCTTGAGCGCCGGCGTGCTGCCGGGCGTCATGCGGGCGGTGCTGATGGACGAACTCGGCGCGTCGGAACGCACGCTGACCGTGCGAGACATCGACCGCGCCGAAGGTTTGCTTCTCAGCAATGCGCTACGCGGCGCGGTCAACGCAAAGCTCAAACGCTAATCCAAATCACCACTCCGCGACGCTGCCATCCGCGTGACGCCACACCGGATTGCGCCAGCGGTGGCCCACCTTCGCCATCTCGCGCACCTTCTCCTCGTTGACTTCAATGCCGAGTCCCGGCCCTTGCGGGATCGACACCATGCCGTCGTCGTACTTGAAGACCTCGGGATTCTTGATGTAGTCGAGCAGATCGTTGCCCGTGTTGTAGTGGATGCCGAGACTCTGTTCCTGAATGAACGCGTTGTAGCTGACGGCATCGATTTGCAGACACGTGGCGAGCGCAATCGGCCCGAGCGGGCAATGCAGCGCGAGCGCGACATCGTAGGCTTCGGCCATCGACGCGATCTTGCGGCACTCCGTCAGCCCGCCCGCGTGCGACGCGTCCGGCTGGATGATATCGACATAGCCGCCCGCGAGAATGTGCTTGAAGTCCCAGCGCGAATACAGCCGCTCGCCGAGCGCAATCGGCGTGCTCGTCTGATTGACGATATCGCGCAGCGCCTCGACGTTCTCGGAGAGCACCGGCTCCTCGATGAACATCAGCTTGAACGGATCGAGTTCTCTCGCCAGCACCTTCGCCATCGGCTTGTGCACGCGGCCATGGAAGTCCACGCCGATGCCGACGTTCGGGCCGACCGCCTCGCGCACGGCGCGCACGTTGTCGATCACGCCTTGCACCTTGTCGAACGTGTCGATCATCTGAAGTTCTTCGGAGCCGTTCATCTTAACGGCCTTGAAGCCGCGTTCGACGACCGCGCGCGCGTTGTTCGCGACATCGCTCGGACGATCGCCGCCGATCCACGAATACACCTTGATCTTGTCGCGCACCTGGCCGCCGAGCAGCGCGTGAATCGGCACGCCGTGATGCTTGCCGAGAATGTCCCACAGCGCCTGATCGACGCCCGCGATCGCGCTCATGCCGATCGCGCCGCCGCGATAGAAGCCCGCGCGATACATCACTTGCCACAAGTCTTCGATATGGCGCGGGTCCTTGCCGATCAGATAGTCCGCGAGTTCGTCGACGGCGGCGGCCACCGTGTGCGCGCGGCCTTCGACGACGGGCTCGCCCCAACCGGTGATGCCTTCGTCGGTTTCGATCTTGAGGAAGCACCAGCGCGGCGGAACGATAAAGGTTTCGAGTTTCGTGATTTTCATGTGAGCGTCTCCTGCAAGGGTCTCCATAGTAGCAAAAAGCGGCGCGTCTGGTCGTATTAATAGTACTATTGGCGGCAGGCGCTCTTTGGGCGTCGCAGGTGTTCGAGCATAATCACGCCCGAATCAACGAGACCGACGAGGAGTGGATCATTCACCGCGATTTGCATGGCCGCGTGGCGCACGAACTGGGCATGGCTATTCTGCGGGGCGACTTCCCGCCCGGCTCGCCGTTGCCGCGCGAAGCGGATTTGATCGAACGCTTCGGCGTGAGCCGCACCGTGCTGCGCGAGGCGCTGCGCACGCTGACATCGAAAGGGCTCGTCGAATCGCGGCCGAAGGTGGGCACGCGGGTGCGCCCGAAGGACGCGTGGAATCTGCTCGACGCCGACATGCTCGACTGGTATTCGCGCGTCGCGCCGCCCATGCTCTTTGCGCTGAAGCTCCAGGAGATGCGCGAGATGATCGAGCCGTATGCGGCCGCGCTCGCCGCCGGCAACCACGAGCCGAGCACGCTGGAACGGCTGGAACGCGCGCATCGCGCGATGAAGGAAGCGCGCAACGTCGACGAATGGGTCCGCGCCGACCTCGACTTTCACTTATGCGTGCTGGCCGCGTGCAGCAACGAGTTGCTGGTGCCGCTGGGCGCGTTGATCGCGCGCACGCTCGAAGGCCAGTTGCGCCTGAATGCGAAGCGCGCGGATGTGTTCAACGCGTCGCTGGCCGAACACACGGCGGTGTTCGATGCCATCGCCGCTCGCGACGCCGCTGCCGCGCGGCGCGCGATGGCCGATCTGCTCGGCGTGACGCGCGACCGTATCGAAGGCTGACGGCAGGCGAAAAAAAAGCGCGCGGCGACGAGAATCGCAGCGCGCTTGCTTTGTCGGATGAACCGGCGATCAGGAATGCTTTTCGATCAGCTCGACCTTGTAGCCGTCCGGATCTTCGACGAACGCGATCACCGTCTTGCCGCCCTTCACGGGACCGGCTTCGCGCGTGACCTTGCCGCCCGCTTCGCGGATGCGGTCGCACGCCTCGGCCGCGTTATCCACTTCGAGCGCGATATGGCCGTAAGCCGTGCCCATCTCGTACTTCTCGACGCCCCAGTTGTACGTCAGTTCCAGCACGCTGTTCTCGCTCTCGTCGCCGTAGCCGACGAACGCGAGCGTGTACTTGTACTCCGGGTTCTCGCTCTGGCGCAGCACTTTCATGCCGAGAATACGCGTATAGAAATCGATGGAACGCTGCAGGTCGCCGACGCGCAGCATCGTGTGGAGGAGTCGCATGGTGGGGGTCCTGTTGTGATGAACGGCGGCGCAAAGCCGCGATTGCGGGGTATGCGAAATTGTACCGTTCGCCCCGAACGCGTGCTTACAGCGTCGGCAACAGGTCCGGCGGATGGTGCTTCAGCGTATGCCGCGCCTCGCGGAACTCCGGAAAGATGGATTCGACCGTGCGCCAGAAACGCGGGCTGTGGTTCATCTCGCGCAAGTGCGCAAGCTCGTGCGCGACCACGTAATCGATGATCCACATCGGAAAGTGAATGAGCCGCCAGTTGAGGCGAATCTTGCCGTCGCTCGAACAACTGCCCCAGCGCGTCGCAGCCGACGACAACGCGTACGCGCGAAATTCGACGCCCAGCTTCTGCGCATACACCGCGAGCCGCTCGCCGAAGATGCGCTTCGCTTCGCTTTGCAGCCAGTTCTGCACGCGGTCCTTGATCTGCTGCGCGTCGGCGAGCGCGGGCAGGGCGAGCGCCAGCACGTTGGTTTCGGCATCGAAGGAAAGCGCGCTCGCGGCCGCGTTCAGCGACACGCGAATCGTCTTGCCGAGAAACGGAAACTCCGCGCCGTCCTTCCATTCGATGCGCGGCAGCGCGCGTTCCTCGACGCGCGTTTGCCATTCGGCCAGCTTGCGCAGAATCCAGCTCTGCTTGTCGACGATGGCGCTTTCGATATCCGCGATCGTCACCCAGCGCGGCGCGGTGATCGTGAGTCCGGTCGCGTCGATGCAAAAGCCGATGGTGCGGCGCGCCGAGCGTTTGAAGCGGTAATCCAGCGCGCGCGCGCCGAGCACAATGCGCCGCAGCCGCACGCCTTCGGGCAGCGGCGCAGGCTTCGCGGTCGGCTCGGAAGAGGGAAGCTCGCCGCGCAGCGGCGCGGGCGCGGCGGCGGGCGCATGCTCGAACGGAAGATCGAGTTGCAGTGTATCGAGCGCGACGGCGGGGCGCTGTCGCGAGGGAGTCTTCTGCATCGGCTCGGCTTTGCGCTCGCGGCGCAGGAATGACGACAGGAACGAATAAGGCACGCCGCGGCTCTGACTTTCCAGTGCGAGGCCGCGTCAGCGGCCCGCGCCCGCAGCGCCGGCCCGATGCGGCTCACTGCCCGGCGCGGCATAAGCGAGCGGATCGATACGGCGCATCTCCGTTTCGATCCAGCTCTCGACGCGCGCATTCACTTCTTCGGGCGAGAGACCGGCGGTATCGATGGGCTTGCCGATCGACACCGTGACTATACCCGGATATTTCATGAACGAATTGCGCGGCCAGACGTGCCCGGCGTTATGCGCGATCGGCACGACAGGCGCGCCCGTGGCCACCGCGAAGCGCGCGCCGCCGGTCTTGTACTTGCCTTGCGCGCCGACGCGCGTGCGCGTGCCTTCCGGAAACATGATGACCCACGCGCCTTCGTCCATGCGCGCGCGGCCTTGGCGCGTGACCGATGCGAATGCGTCGCGGCCCTGCGAGCGGTCGATGTGCACCATCTTCAGGAGACCGAGCGCCCAGCCGAAAAACGGCACGTACAGCAACTCGCGCTTGAACACATAGCAGAGCGGGCGCGGCATCAGCGCCGGAAACGCGAGCGTTTCCCATGCGGATTGATGCTTCGACAGCAGCACGGCGGGACCATTCGGCAGGTTCTCCATGCCTTCTATGGTGTAGCGAATGCCGACGAGATACCGCAGCACGACGATGGTCGATTTGCACCAGCCTGCCGCCATCCAGTAGCGGTTGTGCGCGCGCATGAACGGAAACGCGATGAAGCAGGCGGTCGCGTACGGCACCGTGTACACGACGAAGTACAGCATCAGCAGCAGAGAACGGATGAAGCGCATGAAGTCCTGGCGGTACGTGGCAGAGCGTAAGAGCGGTCAGTCGTGGTGCCGCGCGAGAAAGTCGAGCGCGAAGGCGCGCAGGTCCTTGTGAACCTGCGTGCCTTCGGGCAGGTTGCCTTGCGCGAGCGTTTTTTCGCCCTTGCCGGTCAGCACGAGATGCACCGGAAAGCCTAGCGCCGCGCCCGCCTGAAGATCGCGCAGGGCATCGCCGACGACGGGCGTGTCTTCCGGATCGATCTCGAAACGGTCGATGATCTGCTGCAGCATGCCGGGCTTCGGCTTTCTGCAATCGCACTCGTCTTCGGCCGTATGCGGACAGAAGAAGATCGCGTCGATGCGTCCGCCGACCGCCGCCGCCGCGCGGTTCATCTTCTGATGCATGGCGTTGAGCGCGGCCATGTCGAAAAGACCGCGCCCGATGCCCGACTGGTTCGACGCGATCGCCACGCGGTAGCCCGCCTGATTCAGCCGCGCGATGGCTTCGAGACTGCCGGGAATGGCGACCCATTCGTCCGGTGACTTGATGAACGCGTCCGAATCGACGTTGATGACGCCGTCGCGGTCCAGAATCACGAGTCGTCTGTTCATGACTTACGCCGCGAGCTTGGAGATGTCGGCCACGCAGTTCATCTGCTGATGCAGCGCGCCGAGCAGGCCGAGGCGGTTGTTTCTGAGCGCGGCGTCTTCCGCGTTCACCATCACGTCGTTGAAGAACGTATCGACGCTCTCGCGCAGTGCGGCAAGCGCGCTCAAGGCTTCGGTGTAGTTGCGCGCGGCGAGCTGGCTTTGCACGCGCGGCGTCACGCTCTGAATCTGCGCGTACAGATTCTTCTCGGCCGGTTCCACGAGCAGTTCCGGATTCACCGACGAAGGCGCGCCTTGCTCCGACTTCTTGAGGATGTTCGTGATGCGCTTGTTGGCCGCCGCGAGCGATGCCGCTTCCGGCAGCGCCGCGAATTCGCGCACGGCGTCCAGCCGCGCGACGATATCGTCGAGACGCGTCGGATTCAGGCTGAGAACGGCCTCGATGTCATTGGCTTCGAAGCCGCGTTCGCGCAAGAGGCCACGCAGACGATCCAGGAAGAACGCATACACGGCTTCCGTCGAATCCGCGACTTGCGGCATGCCGGCGAACTGGCGCTGCGCGGCGGCGACGAGATTGCGCAGGTCCACCGGCAGCTTCTTTTCGAGCAGGATGCGCAGCACGCCGAGCGCATGACGGCGCAGCGCGAACGGGTCCTTTTCGCCCGTCGGCGCGAGACCGATGCCCCAGATGCCGACGATGGTTTCGAGCTTGTCCGCGAGCGCGACCGCCGAGCCGACGCCCGTGGACGGCGTGTCGTCGCCGGAGAAGCGCGGCTGATAGTGCTCCGAGCACGCGAGCGCGACTTCTTCCGGCTCGCCGTCGTGGCGCGCGTAGTAGGTGCCCATCGTGCCTTGCAGCTCGGGGAATTCGCCGACCATGTCGGTGAGCAAGTCGGCCTTCGCAAGACGCGCCGCGCGGCGCGTGAGCGCGGCATCGACGCCGACCATCGGCGCGATCTCGCCCGCGAGCGCTTCGAGACGCTGCACGCGTTCGAGCGTCGAGCCGAGCTTGTTGTGATAGACCACGTTGGCCAGCAGCGGCACGCGCTCTTCGAGGCGCTTCTTCTTGTCCTGCGTGAAGAAGAACTTCGCATCCGCGAGACGCGGACGCACCACGCGCTCGTTGCCTTCGATGATCTCGGCGGGCGTTTGCGTATCGATGTTCGACACGATCAGAAAACGCGAGCGCAGCTTGCCGTTCTGGTCCGTGAGCGCGAAATACTTCTGGTTCGTCTGCATCGTGAGGATGAGACATTCCTGCGGCACTTGCAGGAACTCCTCGTCGAAGCGGCACTGATACACGACCGGCCATTCGACGAGCGCGTTCACTTCGTCGAGCAGCGACTCCGGCATCACGACGCGGTCTTCGCCTGCGAACGCCTGCAATTGCGTGCGGATGGATTCGCGGCGGTCATCGAAATTCGCGACGACATGCGCCTTCGTGCGCAGCGTTTCCGAGTAGTCGTCGGCGCTCGGAATCGCGACGAAGCCGTGCGACAGAAAGCGATGGCCGATAGTCGTATCGCCCGCATCGACGCCGAGCGCGCTCACCGGCACGACATTGCGGCCGTGCATGGCGACGAGGCGCTGCACCGGACGCACGAACTGCACGTTGGTGCCGTCCGGGCGCTGATACGTCATGACCTTCGGGATCGGCAGCTTGGTCAGCGTTTCGTCGAGCGCGGCTTGCAGTCCGTCGGCGAGCGTCGCGCCGGGCGCGGCATAGCGCAGGAAGAACGCTTCGGCCTTGCCGTCCTGCGCGCGTTCGAGTTCGGCGAGCGGAAAGTCGGGGAAACCGAGCGCAGCGAGTTTCTTCGCGAGCGGCGGCGTGGGATTGCCTTCCTTGTCGAGCGCGACCGAGACCGGCAGCACCTTTTCGCGGACCTGCTTCTCGGGCGCGACATCGCGCACGTTTCGGATCAACACGGCGAGGCGGCGCGGCGTTGCGTACTGTTCGAACGATACGGCGCCTTCGATCAGATCGCGGGCGGCGAGCCGCTCGACGATGCCTTCAGCGAACGCGGTGCCGAGACGCGCGAGGGCTTTCGGCGGAAGTTCTTCGGTGAGCAGCTCGACGAGCAGGGAAGCGTGATTGGATTGCGTCATTGTTCTGTCTTGCCTCGTCAAACCTGATCGTTGTTGCGCGTTTCGCCCGGCGGCGCGCTTTCCACCTTGAGCGGCGGCGCCCAGGCCGGACGCGCGGCTTCCTGCTGATCGGTGACGAGCTCCGCGGCGGCGTGCACGGGATTGCCGAGCATCGGAAAGCCGAGACTTTCGCGGGAATCGTAGTAGGCCTGCGCGACGAGACGCGACAACGCACGAATGCGGCCGATATACGCCGCGCGCTCGGTCACGGAAATCGCGCCGCGCGCATCGAGCAGATTGAACGTATGGCCGGCCTTCAGCACGAGTTCATACGCAGGCAACGCGAGCTTCGCCTCGATCATCTTCTTGGCTTCGGCTTCGTAGCTGTTGAAGAAGTTGAAGAGCAGATCGACGTTCGCGTGCTCGAAGTTGTAGGTGGACTGCTCGACTTCGTTCTGGTGATACACGTCGCCGTAAGTCAGGCGGCGCAGCACCTTGCCGTTCGGGCCGTCTTCTTCCCATTCGGTCCAGACGAGGTCGTACACGTTCTCGACTTTCTGCAAATACATGGCGAGGCGTTCGAGACCATACGTGATCTCGCCGAGCACTGGCTTGCAGTCGAGGCCGCCTACCTGCTGGAAGTACGTGAACTGCGTCACTTCCATGCCGTTGAGCCACACTTCCCAGCCGAGTCCCCATGCGCCGAGCGTCGGGTTCTCCCAGTCGTCCTCGACGAAGCGCACGTCGTTCTGCTTCAGATCGAAGCCCAGTGCTTCGAGCGAGCCGAGATAAAGATCGAGGATGTTTTCAGGCGCGGGCTTGAGCACGACCTGATACTGATAGTAGTGCTGCAGGCGGTTGGGGTTCTCGCCATAGCGGCCGTCCTTCGGGCGGCGCGACGGCTGCACGTAGGCCGCGCGCCACGGCTCGGGACCGATCGCGCGCAGGAAGGTGTGCACGTGCGAGGTGCCCGCGCCGACTTCCATGTCGATGGGCTGGAGAAGCGCGCAGCCCTTGTCGTTCCAATAGGACTGCAGCGTCAGGATGATTTGCTGAAAGGTGAGCATGGTTGCCTTTGATACGGACCGGGCGCGCGCCGATAAAACGCGCGGCTCCGAGGCTCGGCCGAAGTGCTAAAACCTTGAATTTTAGCTGGAACGCGGGACCGGCGGGACTTTTTGGGAGCGAGGGCGCTTGACCGGGCTGAGCGCCTGTGCGTCATTGCAGCCCGTGTTGCGCGCAAGAGCCGCGTTGCGATACACGCGTCAGACCCGGCGCTTCTTCCTCGGCGCAAACGCAAAGCCGACCGCCAGCAACAGCAGCGACACGACGATCACCGTCGCATTCCCGCTCGTCACATACGGCGTGCGTCCCGAGGTGCCCTGCACGCGCGCTTCGAGCACGCCGGTCGTAAATGTCGGCAGACGCGACACGACATCGCCGTTTGCCGCGATCACGGCGGTCATGCCCGTGTTCGTCGCCCGGAGCGTCGGCCGGCCGGTTTCGATCGAACGCATGCGCGCGATCTGCAAATGCTGATCGAGCGCGATGGTATTGCCGAACCACGCGAGATTCGTCGAGTTGACGAGAATGCCGGCGGGCGTTTCCTGTTCGCGCAGCGTGCGTGCGATCTCTTCGCCGAAGATGTCCTCGTAGCAAACGTCGACGGCGACCGGCTGGTTATGCACGAAGAACGGCTTCTGCGTGACTGGGCCGCGCGCGAGATCGCCGAGTGGAATGCCCATCAGGTTCACGAACCAGTGAAAGCCGAGCGGCACGAATTCGCCGAACGGCACGAGATGATGCTTGTCGTAGCGATACACATCGTTCACGCCCGGCGTGATGCCGAAGAGGCTGTTCGTGAAATCGGTCGGGCGTCCGTCCGGCTGGATGGTGACGCCGATCGCGCCGAAGAGAATCGACGAATGCGTGCTGTCGGCGAAACTGCGGATCGCGCTTGCGAATGCCGGCGGCACCTGAACGGCCAGCACAGGCAGCGCGGTCTCCGGCGTGACGATCAGATCGGCCGGCTTCTCGGTGATGAGCCGCTTGTACAGCGCAAGCGATTCGTCGACGCCCGCCTGCTCGAACTTCATCTCCTGCTTCACATTGCCTTGAAGCAGACGCACGTCGAGCGGCGCGTTCGCAGGCGTCGTCCATTGCACGAGCGAGAGCAGCATGCCGGCGACGATCAGCGCAAGCGCCGTCAATGCGGGCGTGAGCGCGCGCCGCCGCATCCCGCGAAACGCGACCACCGCCTGCACGATGCATGCAGCCACGAGCGCGAGCACCCATGCGACGCCATACACGCCGGCGATCGCGCCGAAGCCGGCGAGCGGGCCGTCCACTTGCGCATAGCCGCTCGCGAGCCACGGAAAGCCCGTGAACACGAGTCCGCGCAGCCATTCGCCGAGCGCCCAGGCGCTTGCGAACGCGAACGCGCCGTGCCAGGTGGGTGCAAAGCGCGGCGATGCGTCCATCTCGCGGGCGGTGGCGGCGTCTTCGTCGCCGAAGCGGGCGCGTCCCGCAACGAGCGACCAGACGAGGCTCGACAACGCCGGATACACCGCGAGATAAAGCGAAAACAGCGCGACCGCGGCGGCGGCGAGCGGCGCGGCCATGCCGCCGTAGTCGTGCATGCTCACATACAGCCACCAGACGCCCGTGACGAAGTTGCCGAAGCCGAAGGCCCAGCCGGTTGCCGCCGCGGTTTTCCAGCCGTTCGTGCGCGACAGCCACGCAAAGAAGCACGCGAAGATGACGAGTTCGATCCAGCCGCCGTGCGGCGTCGGCGCGAACGACAGCGTGTTCGCCGCGCCGAGCACGGCCGCGACGAGGTAATGCCAGAACGGGAGGGCACGCGGCGCAGCCGAAGCGGACGCGTCGCATTGACGCGAAAGGGAGCGAAACGGTGAATCGGCCATGGATTGCTAGGTCGGCGAAAGCGAAAGGTATTCGTGAAGCGGTGGACGGCGCGCGCCGCAGGTCAGTCGCGCAGCTCGCTCTCGTCGTCGCCGGGCTGACGCGGCTGCTGCGTGAGATTGGGCACGCGCCGCACGAGCAGCACGTGAACCTGGCGGGCGTCGCCGCGAAGAATCTCGAACGCGAAGTCGTCGATGCGCACCTTCTCGCCGCGATGCGGCACGCGCCCGAAGCGGTGCGTGACGAGCCCGCCGATGGTGTCCACTTCCTCGTCGGAGAAGTCGGTGCCGAATTCTTCGTTGAACTGTTGAATGCCCGTCAACGCGCGCACGCGGAACTTGCCGTCCGGCGACGCGATGATATTGCCGGTTTCCTCGTCGAAGTCGTATTCGTCCTCGATGTCGCCGACGATCTGCTCCAGCACGTCCTCGATGGTGATGAGGCCCGCGACGCCGCCGTATTCATCGACGACGATCGCAATGTGATTGCGGTTCACGCGGAAGTCGTGCAGCAGCACGTTGAGACGCTTCGACTCGGGGATGAACACGGCGGGGCGCAGCATGCCGCGCACGTCGAACTCTTCCTCGGCGTAATAGCGCAGCAGGTCTTTCGCGAGCAGCACGCCGATGACGTTGTCGCGGTTGCCCTCGTACACCGGATAGCGCGAGTGCGCTTTTTCCAGCACGAATGGAATGAATTCGGCGGGCGTTTCCGCGATGTTGATGGCGTCCATCTGGGCGCGCGGAATCATGATGTCGCGCGCGCAGAGATCGGACACCTGAAAGACGCCTTCGATCATCGAAAGCGAATCGGCGTCGAGCAGGTTGCGCTCGTGGGCGTCCTGCAGCACTTCGAGAAGCTCGTCGCGCGACTCGGGTTCGTGCGAGATGAAATCGGTCAGACGCTCGAGCAGCGAGCGTTTTTCCTGCGGTTTGTCGGCGTGGCGTCGACTGGGATAGGGTTCGTTCATAGCGGAGCGCCCGGGAAGACCCGGGCGCGAATTCACAGAAACTTAAGCATACACCAAGGTAAAACGCGGCCTGCGTGGTGCGGCGCGCTTAGCGAAACGCTCCACGATGCTAGCCGATCGATATGCAAAATAGGTGTCAGGCGCGCATCGTTAGCCGATCGGCCGACCCCTTTTTCATTCGGCGAGAAGCTCACTCGCTGCCCTGGCAACGTCGCAGCAGCGCCTCGAGCGCGCGGTCCGGCATGCCGCTTTCCCGCAAGGCTTCTACCGTGCGGCTCACGTAATCGAGCGTGGTGCCGTATCGACCGCTCGCGCAGCCGAACACCGTGCGGATGACCGGATCGGCCAGCTTGCCCGTGTACGACGTCGCATCGCGGCGCATGACGAACGCGAGCGCCTGCACGCGTCGCCCGTCGATCAGCGTGCACGGCAGCCATGCCGGGCGATATGAGGCCATGGCCATTTCGCGTCGCCACAGGACGTCCAGATGCTCCTCCGTGTCCGGCCCGCCGAGCCGGAACGCCATGCCGGTGCAGGAGCCGCCGCGATCGAGCGCGAGCACGAGGCCCGGCTGCTCCGGCGTGCCGCGATTGACGCGCGACCACAGATACAGCCCGCGATGATAGCCATGCACTTTGCCGCGCACCGCTTCGAGCGTCGGCAGCCCGGGATTCCAGATGAGCGAGCCATAGCCGAAGAGCCACAGGTCCGACGCGCGGTCCCAATGCGAAAGCGCCGCTTCGCGCGATGCGGCGAGTTCCTCATCGGTGAGAAGCGGCGTCTCAAGTAGCGCGGGCGGATAGTCCGGGCGAGGCTGCGGCGGATCGAGCGGCGGGCTCTCGATAGCGGGCGTGGACTCGGGTGTCTTGTCGTTCACGGTGCGGACGGGGCAGCGGATCGGCGAAAGTCAGACCAATGGCACGTAGGGATCGGGGAAGCCGAGAGACTGCATGATATCCGTCTCGATGGATTCCATCTCTTGCGCTTCGCTTTCGACCTCGTGGTCGTAGCCCTGCGCATGCAGCGTGCCGTGCACGATCAGATGCGCGTAGTGCGCGGCGAGCGGCTTGCCTTGCTCGCTCGCCTCGCGTTCGACCACCGGACAGCACAGAATCAGATCGCCGGAGACGGGATCGTCTTCGGATTCCGCATACGCGAAAGTCAGCACGTTGGTCGCGTAATCCTTCTGCCGATACGTGCGATTCAGCATGCGGCCTTCTTCTTCGTCGACGAAGCGCACCGTCAATTCGGCGTCCGCAAAGAGCGACGCCTTGATCCAGCGGGCGACCGTCGCGCGCGGCAACAGCGCCTTGTGCGACGGAAACGCCTTTGCAGCCGGGAACTGCAGGTTCAGCGTGAGGCTCGGCTTCATGCAGGTTTTTGCGACTGCTGCGCCGCGCGCGCTGCCTCGGCGAGGGCGGCGTCTTTCTGCGACTGCGCGTCGTAAGCCTCGACGATGCGCGCGACGAGCGGATGCCGCACCACGTCCGCCGACGTGAAATGCGTAATGGCGATGCCGCGCACTTCCGACAGCACGTGCTGCGCTTCGATCAGCCCGCTCTTGTGGCCGCGCGGCAGGTCGACCTGCGTCGTGTCGCCGGTCACGACCGCCTTCGAGCCGAAGCCGATACGCGTGAGGAACATCTTCATCTGCTCGGGCGTGGTGTTCTGCGCCTCGTCGAGAATGATGAACGCGTGGTTCAGCGTGCGGCCGCGCATGTACGCGAGCGGCGCGATTTCGATCATCTGGCGCTCGAACATCTTCGCGGTCTTGTCGAAGCCGAGCAGATCGTACAGCGCGTCGTAGAGCGGGCGCAGGTACGGATCGACCTTCTGCGCGAGATCGCCGGGCAGAAAGCCGAGCCGCTCGCCCGCCTCGACGGCCGGGCGCGTCAGCACGATGCGCTTGACCTGATCGCGCTCCAGCGCATCCACGGCGCAGGCGACGGCGAGATAGGTCTTGCCCGTGCCTGCCGGTCCGATGCCGAACGTCACGTCGTGCGCGACGATCTGCTTCAGATACTGGCGCTGCATGGGCGTTCGGCCACGCAGGTCGGCGCGGCGCGTGTACAGCGTCGGGCCGTGGTCTTCGTCCTCGCCGAGATCCATCGTGGCGCTCGGCTCGTCGAACGGGTGATCGGGGTCGCCGCGAAAACGCGGGTCGTTCTGCCCGTCGTCTTCGCCGTTCTGGCCGGCTTCTTTCGCTAGCCGCGCGGCATGGCTTGCCTCGACGAGCGCGAGCTGAATATCGTCGACGGAAATCGGATCGCGGGCGCGGTTGTAGAAGTTTTCGAGCGCCGCGAGCGCGACTTTGGCGCCCCGGCCACGAATCGAAATCTTGTGCCCGCGTCGCGACAGCGTCACGTCGAGCGCCTGTTCGATCTGTCTCAGATTTTCGTCGAGCGGGCCGCAGAGGTTCGCGAGCCGCGCGTTGTCTTCGCGCGGAGCGGTGAATTCGAGATGCTGCTGGGGAGCGTTCTTCAAGGCGGGGTGGGTGTCCTGTCCGGTCTCGTAGGATTAATTGGCAAGCTCGGGGGCGGCCGTCTCGGGTGCGAGCACGAGCGCGCCGCGCAGCGAATGCGGATACGCGTGATTGATCTCGACATCGATCATCTGGCCGATGAGTCGCGCATGCGAAGCGAGCGGCGCCGGGAAATTCACGACGCGATTGTTCGCCGTGCGTCCGGCGAGTTCGCTCGGATCCTTGCGCGACGGGCCTTCCACCAGAATGCGCTGCACCGTGCCGACCATCGAATTGCTGATTCTCACGACGTTTTCCTCGATCGTCGCCTGCAAATGCTGCAAGCGCCTGAGCTTGACTTCGCGGGGCGTGTCGTCATGTAGGTTTGCAGCCGGCGTGCCTGGTCGCGGGCTGTAGATGAACGAGAAGCTCGTGTCGTAGCTCATTTCCTCGACGAGCGCCATCATCTTCGCAAAATCGTCCTCGGTTTCGCCGGGGAATCCGACGATAAAGTCCGTAGACAGCGACAAATCCGGGCGAATTGCCCGCAGCCGGCGAATGACCGACTTGTATTCGAGCACCGTGTAGCCGCGTTTCATGGCCATCAGAATGCGGTCGGAGCCGTGCTGCACCGGCAAATGCAGATGCGAGACGAGCTTCGGCACCTTCGCGTACGTGTCGATGAGGCGCTGCGTGAATTCCTTCGGGTGCGAAGTCGTGTACCGAATGCGTTCGATGCCCGGCACTTCCGCGACGTACTCGATGAGCGTCGCGAAGTCCGCGATTTCGTGCGCGCCGGCCGTCAATGCTCCCCGGTAGGCGTTCACGTTCTGGCCGAGGAGCGTCACTTCGCGCACGCCTTGATCGGCGAGGCCGGCGATTTCGGTCAGGACGTCGTCGAGCGGGCGCGACACTTCCTCGCCTCGCGTGTAAGGCACGACGCAATAGCTGCAGTATTTGCTGCACCCTTCCATGATCGACACGAACGCGCTCGGGCCCTCGACGCGCGCCGGCGGCAGATGATCGAACTTTTCGATCTCCGGAAAGCTGATGTCGACCTGTGCGCGGCCCGTGGCGCGCCGCTTGTCGATCATGGCCGGCAAGCGATGCAGCGTTTGCGGTCCGAAGACGATGTCGACGTAAGGCGCACGCGCCACGATCGACGCGCCTTCCTGGCTCGCGACACAACCGCCGACGCCGATCAGCAGGTTCGGATTCGCTTCCTTCAGTTCGCGCACGCGGCCGAGGTCAGAGAACACTTTCTCCTGCGCCTTCTCGCGCACGGAGCACGTATTGAAGAGAATGACGTCCGCGTCTTCGGGGGTGTCGGTCTTGACGAGGCCTTCAGCGGCACCGAGCACGTCGACCATTTTGTCGGAGTCGTACTCGTTCATCTGGCAGCCGAAGGTCTTTACGTAAACTTTCTTGGTCATGTATGGTCGCCGGTCGCAGTGGTTAACCTGGGGGCGTAGTGAGAACGGATGGAATTGAGCGGTTTTGCGCGAAACTGCGCTACTTTCGCTTGACGTTAGCCGCATATTATAGCCCGCAGCGCCTTCGGGCGCTCGCCGGCCGGTAGAGCGGTGCCGCACTGCGGTTGGGCGGTCGGCTTCCATCAGGCATCCGCCCAAGCCTTGGCCGCGGCTACCGCGCGCCGCCATCCGGCAAGACGCGGCTCGACGTCGGACGCCGGCATGGACCGCGTGAACCGCCGGTCCAACTGCCATTGCGCTTTCAGTTCATCGACATCCTTCCAGTAGCCCACCGCGAGCCCGGCGAGATAGGCTGCGCCGAGCGCGGTGGTTTCCGCGACGCGCGGGCGCACCGTGTCGACACCCAGCATGTCGGCTTGAAATTGCATCAGCAAATCGTTCGCGCACGCGCCCCCGTCCACACGTAACTGCGCGATGGGCATGCCCGAGTCCGCTTCCATGGCCCGCAACACGTCGAGCGACTGATACGCGATGGATTCGAGCGCCGCCCGCGCGATGTGGCTTGATGTGGTGCCCCGCGTGACGCCGAACAACGTTCCGCGCGCACGCGCGTTCCAGTGGGGCGCACCGAGCCCGGCGAAGGCCGGGACGAGATACACGCCGTCGCTGTCGGGCACGGCGCGCGCCAGCGCTTCGACCTCGCTCGCGTGTCGGATGAGCCCGAGTCCGTCGCGCAGCCATTGCACGACTGCGCCGGCGATAAAGATGCTGCCTTCGAGCGCGTAGTCGACGCGATCCCCGATCTGCCACGCAATCGTCGTCACGAGGTTGTTGCGCGACTCGATCGGTTTGTCGCCCGTATTCATGACGAGGAAGCAGCCCGTGCCGTACGTGTTCTTCACCATGCCGCTTTCGGTGCACATCTGGCCGAAGAGCGCGGCGTGCTGATCCCCCGCGATGGACGCAATCGGGATTTCGGCGGCGAGAAAACTGCCGTGCGTCGTTCCGTACACCTCCGATGAGGCGCGCACTTCGGGAAGCATGCTGCGCGGAATGTCGAAGGCGTCGAGCAGTTCGTCGTCCCAGAGGCGCGCGTGTATGTCGAAGAGCATGGTGCGCGACGCGTTCGTGATATCGGTGATGTGCATGCCCCGGCGCGTGAAGTTCCAGACGAGCCAGCTGTCCACGGTCCCGAACGCGAGCCGTCCCTGCCGGGCTTTGTCCCGCGCGCCTTCGACGTTATCCAGGATCCAGCGGATTTTCGTCGCGGAGAAATAGGCGTCGATA
This sequence comes from Caballeronia sp. AZ10_KS36, assembly GCF_023631105.1. Lineage (NCBI taxonomy): Bacteria > Pseudomonadati > Pseudomonadota > Betaproteobacteria > Burkholderiales > Burkholderiaceae > Caballeronia > Caballeronia sp. AZ10_KS36. Next base: position 99,519 of record NZ_JALQDQ010000002.1, read on the forward strand.
GGCAGGCCGGTCTTCGCGCGAACCATTGGCTCGAGGCCGCGCGCCTTGAGTTCGTCGCAGAGCGCGGCGGTGCGGCGGTCCTGCCAGACGATCGCGTTGTACACCGGTTTGCCGGTCTCGCGATCCCACACGATGGTCGTCTCACGCTGGTTGGTGATACCCAGCGCCGCGATCGACGATGCGCTTAGTCCCGCGCGCGTCACGGCTTCGGCCGCGACGCCTGCCTGGGTCGACCAGATTTCCTGCGGATCGTGCTCGACCCAGCCGGCACGAGGATAGATCTGCTGAAACTCTTTCTGAGCGACGGACACGATATTCCCGCTCCTGTCGAACAGCATGGCGCGCGAGCTCGTCGTGCCCTGGTCGAGCGCAAGGACGATTTGATCCTGCATGGTCATCTCCGAGGTTGAGCGGGCATCGGCCATGCGAAGTCCGCATGCGCAATCTATAGGAGGCGCGGCACGCGGACAACCTGGCCGAACGGCATAGGCGAATTGGACGGTCCATGCTGGCCGTGATTCGGCCTATGCCGTTCGGACGAGTGGCAAGGACGCGGCGATCGTCCGATACTGGCGGCTCAATCGAGCGATGGGTGACTGCAATGCGAAAGTGGATCGCGACGGGCACGGTTGCGGCAGCCGTACTGGCCGGCTGCGTAACGACGCCCAGTCTGGAGGGTTCGTTCGGCGCGCCGTCCTTCGGCGCGCTTCAGGACATGTGCGGGATGGCGTCCACCGATTGGGGCGCCGACGCGCAGTCCGTGTACTCGGCTTTCTTCGACGCATACGTCGCCGAGCGGCGCGGCGCGCTGTCGAAAGATCGCTTCTGTGCGTTTCAGGCGGGGATCGGCGAACGGCATCGCGTGTATGTCGCGAACCCGGGTCCGACAGCCCAGAGCGCATGGGCCAATTTTCTGCTGGATCAGCGCGCGCAGGCGCTGAGTTGGCGAGCGGCCGTCGATCCGACGTTGCGAGGAGGATAGAAAACCTGGGGAAGGGACGCGGCCGGCGGCACGCGTCCCGGGCGCTGCTACGAGAACCGCTTGAAGGCCTTGATGGTGGAATCGCCGGTTGCGGTCAGCCGCCATTGCTGTCTGCCGGAGGCGAGTTGTTCGAGCTGGACGAGCTGGCGTTCGAGCAGGGCGTCGAGTTCTTCGCGTTCCATGTCGACCTGATTGGGCGCTTCCTGAACCAAAAGCAGCGTGGCAAATTCGTGCGGACTCAGCATCGTGTTCTCCATGACGACCGAAACGCAAGACGGCCAACGGCGACCGGCTCCTGCCTTCGAAACGTTGCGCGGGAAAACTGCAACTGCCGGGCAGCCCGTGTATTTCTTCAATGCGCTGCCGGGAATTCGGATTGTAGGCAAGCGTCTGAGGAGTGCCAATCATACCGGTGAAAATTTCGGCTTTGACTTTTGGCAGCTGCGCAAGCGGTTGGTCAGAGACGCCGACTTACAGAATCTAGGTGAGGATTGCGCTGCACTGCACACTGAAAGAGCGCGGCACCGACTCATGCCATTGTTTCATTAATCTATACGACAAATGAATTTGTTCCGACTTACAGTGGCAATGCAATATGCTTCTTTTGCCGCATCAACGAATTGACTTCTGGCGTGCCTTGCACGCGTATAGCCGCCCGTAACTCGGATTCCATTCATGAACCGCTTCAATTGGCAGAACCCGTATCCCACTCCGCGCCTTCCGGTGTTTGCGCGCAACATCGTTTCGACCTCGCATCCGCTCGCCGCGCAAGCCGGTCTGCGCATGCTGTGGAAAGGCGGCAATGCCGTCGACGCGGCCATCGCGGCGGCGGCCGCCATCACTATCGTGGAACCGGTATCGAACGGTCTGGGCGGGGATGCGTTCGCGCTGGTCTGGGACGGCAGCAAGCTGCACGGGCTTAACGCGTCCGGCGTGGCGCCGGCGGCGTGGAACGTCGACTATTTCCGCCGCAAGTACGGCGAAGAAGACGGCCTGGCACGCCAGCCCAAGCGCGGATGGGACACCGTGACGGTCCCCGGCGTCATCGCCGGCTGGGAAGCGTTGCACGCAAAATTCGGGTCGCTGCCGTTCGCCGATCTCATGGAGCCGGCCATAGAAATCGCGGAGCGCGGTCATGCGGTGGCGAGCATCGTCGCCTACAAGTGGGCGGCTGCTGTCCCTGAAATGAAAGATCAACCCGGCTTCGCGGATGTCTTCATGCCGCACGGCCGCGCGCCCGAAGTCAGCGAACTCGTGCGCATGCCGGGTCACGCGAATACGTTGCGCGCGCTCGCAGAACACGGCCCGCGCGCGTTCTACGAGGGCGAAGTCGCCGAACGCATCGCGGCGTTCGCTCGCGAGGGCGGCGGCGCAATGACGCTGGACGACCTCCGAAACTATCGCGCGGAGTGGGTGGAGCCGATCAGCAAGGATTATCGCGGCTACACGGTCCATGAGATTCCGCCGAACGGGCAGGGTATCGCGGCGCTGATCGCGCTCGGCATCCTCGACAAGTTCGATGTCAGCGCGCTGACGGTCGATCGGATCGAATCGCAGCATCTGCAGATCGAAGCGATGAAGCTCGCGTTCGCCGACGTCTATCGCTACGTCGCCGATCCGCGCTCGATGGAAGTCACGCCCGAGCAGATGCTGGATGACGCCTACCTCACCGAGCGCGCCAAGCTCATCGACCCGGCGCGAGCCACGCAGTTCGACTTCGGCATGCCGAAGGCGGGCGGCACCATCTATATGTCGGTGGCCGACGAGCGGGGCATGATGGTGAGCTTCATCCAGTCGAACTACATGGGGTTCGGCTCGGGCGTGGTCGTGCCGAATACTGGCATTTCGCTCCAGAACCGTGGCTGCGGCTTTTCGATGGACCCCAAATCGGCGAACGTCGTCGAGGGCGGCAAGCGCCCGTTCCATACGATCATTCCGGCATTCCTCACGCAGGAAATCGATGGCCGTCGCGACGCGGTGATGAGCTTCGGCGTCATGGGCGGCGACATGCAGCCGCAAGGGCATTTGCAATCCATCGTGCGCATGCTCGACTACGGTCAGCAGCCGCAGGCAGCTTGCGACGCGCCGCGCTGGAAGGTGAACCGCGATTTCACCATCGACATCGAGGCTACGCTCGATCTCGAGACGGCTCGCGCGCTGGAGGGCATGGGCCACACGATCAAGTCCGTCGACGATCCGTACATGGACTTCGGTTCCGGCCAGTACATCTGGAAGCTGGACCGCGACGATCCGGACCGCGGTTACGTTGCCGCGAGCGACAGCCGCCGCGACGGCCTCGCTGCCGGCTTCTAGCAACGCTTACGGCTGCCTGCGCTCACGCGCGAAACAGCCGGCCCTTCCCTGAGTTTTCGCCCTCGCACTGCGTCAAGCGCCGTGCGAACGGTGGCGCACGTCCGCAGCATTGCTGCATTGAGCCGAGAGCACGAGATGACGCAACACGGAAAGATCTTGAACGAAGCGGTGCACGAAACACCGGTTGCAGGCCGTCCTGCCTCTGCCCATGGCGTCGACGTTTCGCGCGCGCCTGCCGCCACGCTGTCGAAGGCGATGGTTCGCCGCATCGTGTTCTCGTCGTCGGTCGGCAATGCGCTCGAATGGTTCGATTTCCTCGTCTACGGCTATTTCGCGGCGATCATCGCGAAGGCGTTCTTCCCATCGCATGACGAATGGCTTTCCACGATGCTCGCCATCGGCACCTTCGGCATCTCGTTTCTGATGCGTCCGCTGGGCGCGATCGTGCTCGGCATCTACGCCGATCGCAACGGCCGCAAGGCCGCGCTGACGCTCGCGATTCTGCTGATGATGATCGGCACGCTGACCATGGCGGCGATGCCGTCGTATCAGCACATCGGCATTGCCGCGCCGCTCCTGATCCTGCTCGCGCGGCTGATTCAGGGCTTCGCCGTGGGCGGTGAGTTCGGTAGCGCGACGGCGTTCATGGTGGAGCATAGCGAAGCGCGTCGCGGCTATTACGCGAGCTGGCAGTTCGCGAGTCAGGGGCTCGCCGCGATCATGGCCGCCGCGTTCGGGTCGCTTCTGACCGCGTGGCTGCCGCAACCGCAGCTCGAGTCGTGGGGCTGGCGCATTCCGTTCGTGTTCGGCCTGCTGATCGGGCCGGTCGGCTATTACATCCGCTCGCACCTCGACGAGACTCCGGAGTTCCTCGCGTCCCGGCCGGCGCGCACCGACGCTCGCGCGCCGGGCGTCTCGTTCTCGAATCAGTGGATCAATTTGCTGCTCGCGGTCGGTATCGTCGCGCAATCGACGGTCGGCGTGTACGTGCTGCAACTCTACATGCCGATGTACGCGGTCAAGCAACTGCATCTTCCCGCCACGGCGTCGTTTGCCGTGGTCGTGCTCAACGGCGGGCTGCAGTTCATCTTCTCGCCGATCATGGGTGCGCTCTCCGACCGGCTCGGGCGCATTCGGATCATGCTCGGCACCTCGATCGTCATGGGCGTCGCCATCTATCCGATGTTCGCGTGGCTTCAGGCATCGCCTACGGTCCTCTCGCTCGTGGTGCTTCAGTCGGCAGCAGGCATCCTGAAAGCCGCGTATTCCGGTCCCATGCCTGCGCTCATGTCCGAGATCTTTCCCACGCGCGTGCGATCGACCGGCTTGTCCATCGGCTATGCGCTCGGCGTGACGCTTTTCGGCGGATTCGCGCCGACCATCGTCGAGGCGTTCATTCACGTCACCGGCGACAAGCTCGCGCCCAGCTACTACGTGCTGCTCGCGGCAATGCTGTCGGGCATTTCGCTCGCGATCGTCGCGTGGCGCATGCGCGGCGGCGCGCGACAGGCTGCGGCATAGCGACCGCTTTTCTCGATATGCGAACGACGGCGGCTTCGGTCGCCGTTGTGCATTTTGACGCGGCACTTCCACGCATCCGTCGTTTTCGGCACACTTCCTGCTCAGTGCTGCGCCACCCCAGCCGGGCATCGAGACGTAGAAAATTGACGCATGGCAAAGCGCGCACGGAACCGCGAAGCGCGGCGCAAGTCTGTCCCCATGTCTGCAAACTCGTTGCAGGACGGCTAAGATAAAAAAGCACAAGCCGCTATCACTTTGATTTGAAGACGCTGGGACGGCGTTCACAGCGTCGTACGAACCTCGACCGTCTTTTTTGGCCGGTGGCGCGTTCAGTTCAGCCAGGGAGCGCGATACATGCATACAGATAGCACACACGTGATGCCGTGGCGCATTGAAGATATCGATCTGAATCGGATCGACCGACAGAAGGCGGCGTCCAACGAACATCTGCTCTTGTTGCTCTGTGCCTGCTCGTTCATCGAGAGCGGCACGGATCTTTATACGAGCAACCTCAGCACCTACTTTCGCGACGATCCGGAAATCGCGGCGTGGCTCAACAACGAGTGGGAGCCGGAGGAAATGCAGCACGGGCGCGCGCTCAAGACGTACATCAACCACGTCTGGCCGGAGTTCGACTGGGACACGGCGTTCAAGAACTTCTTCGCCGAATATTCGCTCACGTGTTCGTACGAGCAGTTCGAGAAAAAGCGCGCGCTGGAGATGGTGGCGCGCTGTGTCATCGAGACAGGAACGGCCACGCTGTATCGGGCCATCAACGAATGCTCGGACGAGCCGGTGCTCAAGGAGATCACGGACAATATCCGGATCGACGAAGTGCGCCACTACAAGCATTTCTTCCGCTTCTTCAAGAAGTGGAACAAGATCGAAGGCAACGGCCGCCTGGCCGTGCTCGGCGCGCTGGTGCGCCGCGTGGCCGAGTTGAAGAGCGAGGACTCGGAGATCGCGCTGCGGCACGTCTTCGCCATTCGATACCCCGAGCGCGTCAAGGATTCGACCTACAATCGCGAACTCTTCGCGCAGGTCAATGCGCTGGTTCGGCGGAACTTGTCGGCTGATCAGTGCATCAAGATGCTTCTGAAGCCGCTCGATTTGCCGGCGCGCATCCAGCCGGGCGTTCACTATCCGCTCGCCAAAATCACGCAACTCTTCTTCCGCTAACCCTCAATGCGTGCAGCGGCGTCACGCCGTTTCACGCACCGAGCCTACGTCAATGACCGACTCCACCGCAGCGAAGACGCTGTCTTTGCAGACCGTCTTCGACGAATGGCCCTCCGATCTGCGCGCGTTGTTCGACGGTACGCTGACGGGCGCGCCGAGCGGCTTCACGGCGTCGCTGTCCGCCGTGGATGAGGCCGGGCGCATCCGCACCGCTCTCTTGAGCGCGGGCGAACTGCTTGCCCCGGACGCGCGTACGCTGTGTTTTGCGCTGTGGCCGTCGTCGCGAACCGCGCGGGCGATCGCGTCGGGCGCGAGCGCAACGCTCGCTTTCGTATTCGACGAGGCGTTCCATCAGGTGCAGATCGACGCGCGCCGCGTCGCGCTGGACGACGTGCCGCTCGCGTGCTTCGTCGGGACCATTGAAAGCGGGGAGATTCAGCGCGTGCCGTATGCGCGGCTGACAGGCGGCATCACGTTCGAACTGACGGACACCGAGCAAGTTATCGCGCGCTGGCGCGAGCAACTGGACTGGCTGAAGCAGGCGGCGAGCGCCGCTGCCTAATTGCTTGTTTCTTTCGCGAGCCGCTCGCGTTGGCGGCTCGCTTTCGACATGACGTCGCCGACGCTCAGCGCCCGCGTCCGCCCGTGCGCATGCCGTCGCGGCGCGCGCCGCCGTTATCGTTCCGCGACTTCCCGCCGAGCAGCGCGCCGGGATTGCCGGCTTTGGCGCGCGGGGCCGGCGCGTGGCCGGCTGCGTGCGCGGCTTCGGGACGGCGCGGCGCCGCCTTGACGCCCGCGTTGGCGTGGCCGGCCGGTTTGGCGCTGGCCGGCTTCGAGCCGCGGCCGTCGCGCTGACCCTGACCGCCGCCGTTGCCCGCTTTCGGCGCGCGCGCCTGATCCTGCGACCCGCCATGCGCGCGGCCGCCTTCGCGCGGACCGCCGCGCCCCTGGCTGCGGCGTTGAATCGGCTCGGGTTTCGCGTTCGGGTCGGGCTCGAAACCGGCAATCACTTCCTGCGGAATCGGCCGCTTGATGAGGCGCTCGATGTCCTTCAGCAATTGCAGTTCGTCGACGCACACGAGCGACACCGCTTCGCCTTCCGCGCCCGCGCGGCCCGTGCGGCCGATGCGGTGCACATAGTCTTCCGGCACGTTCGGCAGGTCGAAGTTCACGACGTGCGGCAACTGGTCGATGTCGATGCCGCGCGCCGCGATATCGGTCGCGACGAGCACCTGCAGCGTCTGATCCTTGAATTCGGCGAGCGCCCGCGTGCGCGCGGACTGGCTCTTGTTGCCGTGGATGGCGAGCGCGCTGATGCCGTCCTTCGTCAGTTGCTCGGCAAGACGGTTCGCGCCGTGCTTCGTGCGCGTGAAGACGAGCACCTGAAACCAGTCGTGCTGGCGAATCAGATGGGTGAGCAGTTCGCGCTTGCGATCACGGTCGACCGGGTGGATCTTCTGTTCGATGCGCTCGGCCGTCGTATTGCGGCGCGCGACTTCGATCAGCGCGGGCGAATCGAGCAGGCTGTCGGCGAGCGCCTTGATTTCGTCCGAGAACGTGGCCGAGAACAGCAGGTTCTGGCGCTTCTGCGGCAGACGCGCCAGCACGCGCTTGATGTCGTGGATGAAGCCCATGTCGAGCATGCGGTCGGCTTCGTCGAGCACGAGAATTTCGAGCTGCGAAACGTCGATGGTCTTCTGCTGCATGTGATCGAGCAAACGGCCCGGCGTCGCGACGACGATATCGACGCCACGGCGCAGCGCGTCGATTTGCGGATTGATGCCGACGCCGCCGAACATCACGGTCGAGCGCAGCTTCAGATACTTGCCGTAAGCGCGCACGCTTTCTTCGACCTGCGCCGCGAGTTCGCGCGTCGGCGTGAGAATCAGCGCGCGCACCGGGCGCTTGCTGCCGGCCGCGGACGGTGTCATTTGCGAGAGACGTTGCAGGATCGGCAGCGTGAAGCCCGCCGTCTTGCCGGTGCCCGTTTGCGCGCCGGCGAGCAGATCGCCGCCCTTCAGGACGGCCGGAATGGCCTGAAGCTGGATAGGAGTGGGATTCGTGTAGCCGAGTTCGTTGACTGCGCGAAGGAGAGGTTCTGACAGACCGAGTGAATCAAAAGACATAAATAGATGTTCGAATCGTTGTGGCGAACGGCGCGCAGGCGGCTGATATCAGCGGCGATGATGTACGACGCTCGCAATGAATCGGGCGGCGGCCTTGGTGCGCGGTCTCGGACCGCCTGGCTGTGCCGCAAGGTTCGACGCGCTATCAAGACACGCCGGCTGGCTGTAAGTTGCATCGCGTTGCTTCGCGATGCGGGCGCTTTGCCCCGTTCAAGGCTCACGCGACATATCGCGCGACGCTCACGAACTGACACAGACTGCCCGCCAGCACGAACAGATGCCAGATACCGTGGCCGTGCCGGATGCGCTCGTCGTTGATGAAAAACCAGATGCCGGCGGTGTAGATCAGACCGCCTGCCACCAGCCACGCAGTGCCTGCGGGCGGCAGCGCCGTCAAGAGCGGATGAACGGCTACGAGCGCGAGCCAGCCCATCAACACGTACAGCACCATCGAAACGCTGCGGGTTCTTCGCCCGAGCGTGAGTTCCTGCGTGATGCCGAGCACAGCAAGCCCCCAGCTCACGCCAAACAGCGACCAGCCCCACGGGCCGCGCAAGGTCACCAGTGTATAGGGTGTGTAGCTGCCGGCTATCAACAAGTAGATGGCCGAGTGGTCGCACTTTTGCAAGACCGCTTTCATGCGCGGCGTGCGCGCACAGTGGTACAGCGTCGAGATCAGGTACAGCGTGCACAGCATGGCGCCGTAGATCGCGAAGCTCACGACCTTGTAGGCGTCGCCATCGAGCGCGCCCATCGTGACGAGCGTCGCGAGTCCCGCGACGGACAGAACGACGCCGATCAGATGGCTGATGCTGTTGAAACGCTCGCCTGCGTGCATGACTGGTCCACCAAAGACAAAAGGCGCAGCCCCAACATGAAGGCTGCGCCCACTGCGTATTGTACTGTCTCGCGCGAATGTCAGTCGAGCGGCGCCGAACGCAGGTTGCTCACCTGTTGCGGCGACACCGGCGTGCCGTGGTTGCCCCACGACATACGGATGTACGTCACGACCGCAGCCACTTCCGTATCCGACAGCGACTGCGCGAACGGCGGCATGCCGTGCGGCATCGGATTGCCGTCCGTGCTCGGCGGATAGCCGCCGTTGAGCGTCATGCGGATCGGGTTGACGGCCGACGGCATCTGGATCGACTGATTGTTCGCGAGCGGCGGGTAAGCGGGCGGCTTGCCGAGACCGTTCTCCGCGTGACACTTCGCGCAGTTCTCGGTGTAGACCTTCTTGCCCATGGTCAGAAGCTCGCCGCCGAACTTCTCGGACGTTTCCAGCTGCAGCGGTTCCGGCGCTTCCTTCTTCTGCGGGATCGACTTGAGATACGTCGAGATCGCGTTGATGTCCGCGTCGGTCATGTACTGCAGGCTGTTGTGGACCACTTCGGCCATCGGGCCGAACACCGCGCCGCGCTGCGACACGCCGGTCTTCAACAGGTCGTTGATGTCCTTGATGTCCCAGTCGCCGAGACCGGCTTCCTTGTTCGACGTGAGCGACGGCGCGTACCAGTTCTGCAGCGGAATCAGGCCGCCCGCGAACGCCGCGGAGTTGACCGGGCCGCCCATTGCGTTGATCGACGTATGGCACATGCCGCAGTGACCGAGACCTTCGACGAGATACGCGCCGCGGTTCCATTCGACCGATTTGGTCGGGTCCGGCTTGTACTCGCCTTCGCTGAAGAACAGCGTGCGCCAGCCGATCAGCAGATTGCGGTTGTTGAACGGAAAGCGCAGTTCATGCGGACGGCTCGGCTCGGAAACCGGCGGGACCGAACGCAGGTAGGCGTAGATCGCGTCCGAGTCGGCGCGCGTCACCTTCGTGTAGCTCGTGAACGGGAAGCCGGGGTACAGCAGGCTGCCGTCCTTCGAGCGGCCGGTGTGCATTGCGCGATAGAAGTCGTCGGAGGTCCACTTGCCGATGCCGTACTTGTCGTCCGGCGTGATGTTCGGCGTGAACATGGTGCCGAAGGGCGTCGCCATGGGCAGGCCGCCCGCGAACTGCTTGCCGCCGCGAACCGTGTGGCACGCGATACAGTCGCCGGCGCGGGCGAGATATTCACCGTGCTTGACGAGCGCGGCCTGATCCGCCGGAGTCGCCGCGACCGCGCCGCCCGAATGGAGGTTGTCGCCGCCCGACCAGAGGACGGCGCCGGCTGCGACGGCTGCCACCACGACAGCCGAGGAAAGTGCGAACAGGGACTTGCGTTTCATTGTGTTGTCGCTCCAGACGCCTTATTGCGGTTCGCTGCCGCAGACGAGCGGCATCTTCAACGAGCCAGCGGGCGCGGGCACCGGGTTGGCGGGTGCGGTTTGCGTGGAGAGCCATGCGGCGACGGCGGTCACGTCGTCATCCGACAGGCGCGAAGCGATCTGCTGCATGCAGTCGGGCGCCTTCGCGTGGCGCGTGCCCGACTTCCATGCGCCGACCTGCGCGCTGATGTAGTCCGAATGCAGGCCGACGAGACCCGGGATGGCCGGCTGCATGCCGGTCAGCGCCTTGCCGTGACAAGCCGCGCAGGCGGGAATGTTCTTCGACGGATCGCCGTTCAGCACGATCTGCGAGCCGCGCGCGAGCGTCGTGCCCGAGACGTTCGTCTTCGCGGGCGGCGGATACGGCGGACGCTGCTGCGAGAAGTAATTCGCGATCTGATGAAGGTAGTCGTCCGAGAGATACGTGACGAGGTAGTTCATCGGCGGGTACTTGCGACGCCCTTCGCGGAAGTTCTGGAGCTGGTTGTACAGGTAGTCGGCGGGCTTGCCGGCAAGACGCGGGAAATAGTCATTGTCCGTGCCTTCGCCGTGCACGCCGTGACATGCGGTGCAGCCTTGCACGCGGGCCGCCATGGTATCCGGCGCGATAGGCTGGTTTTGCGCCTGGGCGAGCGCCTGGCCCGCGCTGAGAACGCCGGCGCTGCCGATCAGTGCCAAGGCGAGCAGCGGACGGAAAATGCGTCTTGAAAACACGCGACACTCCATGAAATTCGGGGACCTGCCGAGCTTCGTGCGGCTCGGTGCGAAGGTGGCGAACCACGGCCACGCGTAGGGTGGCGGAGGGTGGCGGACCACAGCCACAGCGGCTCGATGAGCCTCTGATGCGACGCGGAATTCTATCATCGATGCCTGATGGTGACTATTTGACACAACTTTTCGGGCGCTCTGAGGCGGAATCGCGACAAAATGCCGCGCGACAGACGAGAACTTTGACATTGCATTGAATTCGTTGCTTATCAACAAAGAGTCGACACCGCCGTCATACGCGTTGCGCCGAAGTCTGTAGCGCCCGATGCGATGCGCGCTCCGGTTTGCGTGCGTTCGTTTAGACTTCGCGAGCCGCTTCCCTTGCCGACGCACCGATGACCCGCCCGGATCTCCTTACAGCAATTCCCGTTCACGCCTCGATGACCGCCGCATCATGACCGGCGATTCGTTGTCGTTTCTGCTGATGGCGTTCGCCGCGCTATCGGATGTGGCGTTCGCGTGCGCGCTCGGCGGGATGCTGCTCGGCGCGTGGCTGCATCGCGAACGCGTGGCTGCGGCGGTGTCGCCGGCGCAGCGCGGCTGGCGGCGCGCGTCGCTTGTGGGCATCGCGGCGGCGCTCGCGTTCGTGCTGTGCGGCTTCGTTTCGCTGTGGTTGGAGTCGGCCGCGATGAGCGGTGCGTCGATCGTCGATGCGGGTTCGTCGCTCTGGCTCGTCGCCAGCGCGACGCACGCGGGCATCGGCTGGGCGGTGTCGGTCGCGGGCGGCGTGTTGCTCGCGCTCGCCATGGCGACGAGCCGTCCTTTCGGTCCTGCCCGCGTGGCCGTCGCCGTGCTCGGCGCGTTGATCGCGGCATCGGGGAAAGCGGCGATCGGCCATGCCGCCGATGCGGGTGCGTTCTCCATCGCGGAAGGCGTGCAGTGGCTGCATTTGCTCGCGACAGGCGTGTGGGGCGGCGTCGTGATCGCGGGCGCGGTCGTCCTGCCCGCGCTCGACGCGTCGGCTGCGCGCGCTGCGTTATTGCGCGTCGTCGCGCGCATGTCGAGCGTGGCGACGGTCGCGGTGGCGGTCGTCATCGCGACGGGTCTCTTCAACGCATGGCGCGGCACCGGCGGCGCGGCTGCGGCGTTGACGCAAAGCGGCTGGGGTCACGCGCTGATCGTGAAACTCGCGTTCGTTGCGGCGGCGCTCTTGCTCGGCGCGCTCAACCGCTGGTCGGCGCTACCGCGCCTGCAACGCACGGCATCGACGACGGACGCGCATACGGTCATCAACCTGGTGCGCGTCGAAGCGGTGCTGATGGTGGGCGTATTCGTGGCGGCGTCGGTGCTGTCGCACAGCTTGCCGGGTTTCGCGATGGGCGGTTGAGCGGGTTGGCGGTTTGAGCGCCGTCTCACTCGTAACCGAGCTTATGGCTCACGATAGGCGCGCAGAAGAGCGCGAGCGCGCATCCGGCCGCTTTGCCCTGAAGCTCGACGAATGCAGTATGCGAATCCGCGACGAAGAGCACATCGAGGATCTGCGGCAAGCAGAACGCCACCGCGAGCACGATGAAACCGCGCGTCACCATCGAGATGCGCCAGCCGTGCTGCGCGCCCAGCACCGCCGCGACCACGCGCGCCACGCCGAGCGCCACGAACGCGCCGACAGCAAGCTGCGCGCGGACGGTTTCATCGGGAAGGACGTGCCACATGGTCTTTCTCGCTCCTGGCTGACGGTTCACCCTAGTGTGCAAGAAGCTCGCCAGTTCGGTCTGTTCGTGACAGCGCTTACGGGCGGGCAGTACGGCGCAAAGCAAAAATCGAAAAAACGATCAGAACGTGTGCTCGGGACCGGGAAAGCTGCCGTCCTTCACCGCGTTCACGTAGGCTTCGACCGCCGCGAAAATGCTCGGCTGGCCCTGCATGAAATCCTTGACGAAGCGCGGACGCTTGCCGGGGAAAATGCCGAGCATGTCGTGCAGCACCAGCACCTGTCCCGAACAGTCGATGCCCGCGCCGATGCCGATGGTCGGAATCGCGAGTTGTTGCGTGACCTCGCGCGCCACGAGCGTCGGCACCGCTTCGATCACGAGCAGTTGCGCGCCCGCGTGCTGCAGCGCGAGCGCGTCGCGGCGCATCTGTTCCGCGGCCGCTTCAGACTTGCCCTGCACTTTGAAGCCGCCGAACGCATGCACCGACTGAGGCGTGAGCCCGACGTGGCCGCATACCGGAATCGATCGCTCGACGAGAAAGCGCACGGTATCCGCGAGCCACTCGCCGCCTTCGAGCTTCACCATGTGCGCGCCCGCGCGCATCAGCTTGACGGCATGCGCATACGCTTCTTCGCGCGATCCGATGGTGCCGAACGGCATGTCCGCGACGATCAGCGCGCTCCTGGTGCCGCGCGCTACGCATGCCGTGTGATACGCAATGTCGTCCAGCGTCACCGGCAACGTCGTGCTGTGGCCTTGCAGGACGTTGCCGAGCGAATCGCCGATCAGCATGACATCGACGCCCGCGCGATCGAGCAGCGCCGCGAAGCTCGCGTCGTAGCATGTGAGCATCGCGATGCGCTCACCCGCCTCGCGCATGGCTTGCAGCTTCGGAACGGTGATCGTCGAGCGGCTGGTTTCCTGCAGATACGTCATGATGATTTCAGTTGAAATGGCGCGCGAGCATGAAGCATGAAGATGAAATTCAAGCTCACACCGAGACGCCTTTGACAAAGAATTCCTTGCGCCCGCGCATGGTCTCGATCCGCTCGACGAGCAGTTCGAGATCGTCGTCCGATGCGACGGGATTCAGATGCTCCGCATTCACCGTGAGCAGCGGCGTTGCGTCGTAGTGATAGAAGAAGTCGTTGTAGGCGTCGGCGAGCGCGCGCAAGTACGAGTCGGAGATTTGCAGTTCCATCGGCAGCGCGCGTTTCTGAATGCGCGAGAACAGCACTTCCGGGCTCGCCTGCAGATACACGACGAGATCCGGCGCAGGCGCGCTCGCGGCGATGCGCGAGGCGATATCGCGGTACAGGTTGAACTCGTCGTCGGGCAGCGTGAGGCGCGCGAAAAGCTCGCTCTTCTGCGTGAGAAAGTCGGCAATGAGCGGCGTGTTCTGCGTGAGCATGTCCGCCACTTCCCGCGTTTGCGCGACGCGCTGCAACGCGAAACTCAGTTGCGTCGAGAGCGCGTGCCGCGTCGTGTCGCGATAGAAACGTTCGAGGAACGGGTTGTCCTGCGGGCGCTCGAACAGCGTGCGCATGGACCAGCGTTCCGCGAGCCGCGTGGCGAGCGTCGTCTTGCCGACGCCGATCGGCCCTTCGATCGCGATATAACGATGCGGCGGCCGCAACTGCGGCGCCGTGACGGTGAGAGGCGGATTGCTCATCGGCAATTGGCTTTGGTGGAGGCGGTGGAGGCGCTGGAGGCTCGTGCCGCTGCCGGTTGCGCGGCGGGCGCCGCGCACTGGCATAGGGCGACTTTCTCGATGCGCTGATCGGCGACGCCCGCGACGAACGCATCGGCGCGGCCGCGTTGCGGGATGATGAGATCGGGTTCGAGTTCGATGAGCGGCACGAGCACGAACGCGCGCTCGGTCATGCGCGGATGCGGCACGATGAGATCCATCTCGTCGATGCTGAACGCGCCGTACAGGAGGATATCGAGGTCGAGCGTGCGCGGCGCATTGCGATACGGCCGCTCGCGCCCGAACTGTTCTTCGATGAGATGGCACAGGCGCAGCAGCGCACGCGCGGGCAGCGTCGTTTCGAGCTTCACGACGCAATTGAAGTAATCGTCGCCCGATGCGTCGATGGGCGCGGTGCGATACAGGCTCGACTTGGCGAGCACGGTGATCGTGTGCTGCTGCGCGAGACACACGACTGCGTCTTTCAGCGTTTGGCGCGCATCGCCGAGATTCGCTCCGAGGCCGAGATAAGCAATCGTCATGGCAAAAGTCCTACGCGTAGGTCCTGGGCGAAGCGTCGAGGCATCCAAAACACATCGAAACGCCGGCACATTGCCCGGGTGCTAACCGTTATCCGCTACTTTAGCGAAAACCGGCCTTATTCGTTGTCCGCGTCTTCGTCTTTCCGCGTCCCGCCGGCTTCGTTCGTCAGGCGATGCGGTTCGGGCTCGCCGTCCGCTGCGCCGCGTTCTGCGCCTTCGGCAGATTCACTGGCCTTGCGCTTCGCATTGCTGCGCCGGCGACGCTTCTTCGGCGCTGCGCGCTCCTTGCCGCCTTGCGAGAGCAGGGCTTCGCGCGTGGCGTTATCGCCTTCGATGAATTCGGTCCACCATTGCCCGATGGCCGCATCCAGTTCGCCCGACTCGCAACGCAGCAGCAGGAAATCATAACCCGCTCGGAACCGCTGGTGTTCCAAGAGCTTCATCGCGCTGCGGCCGCGCTTTTCCAGCCGATGCTGCAAGCCCCAGATCTCGCGCATGTCGGCGGAATAACGCTTGTGAATGGCGAGTTTTTCCGTCTGCATGTCGAGGACATCGTCCATCGCGCGGTTCAGCGCCGGCACCGGATAATCGCCCGCGGCAGTGTACTTCTGCCAGCGCGTCTGCACGTCGTGCCACAACAGCGTGGCGAACAGGAAGCTCGGCGAAACGGGTTTGCCCGCGCGCACGCGCTCGTCCGTGCTCGTGAGCGCGAGCGTCACGAACTTCTCTCCGTGCGGCTGTTCCAGCACGACATCCAGCAGCGGCAGCACGCCGTGATGCAGCCCTTCCTGACGCAAACGCGTGAGGCACGCGAGCGCGTGGCCGGACAGCAGCAGCTTCAGCATCTCGTCGAAGAGACGCGCGGCCGGCACGTTGTCCATCAGATCGGCGAGTTCCTTGATCGGCGCGCGCGTCGCTTCATCGATCTCGAAGCCGAGCTTGGCCGCGAAGCGCACGACGCGCAGCATGCGCACCGGGTCTTCGCGATAACGCGTGGCCGGATCGCCGATCATGCGCAACAGGCGCGCGCGGATGTCGGCCATGCCGTCGTGATAATCCAGCACGGTTTGCGTGGCCGGATCGTAGTACATCGCGTTGATGGTGAAGTCGCGCCGCGTGGCGTCTTCGTGCTGCTCGCCCCATACGTTGTCGCGCAGCACGCGGCCGCTTGCGTCCACCGCGTGCGTGCGCATGTCGAGCTCGCCGCGCCGGTAGCGCCGCGGCGCTTCGGCGACGGGCTCGGGCGGCGCGTCGACGAGCGCGCGGAACGTGGACGTCTCGATGATCTCCTGTCCGAACTGGACGTGGACGATCTGAAACCGCCGCCCGATGATGCGCGCGCGGCGAAAGAGCCGCTGCACCTGATCGGGCGTGGCGTCGGTGGCGACGTCGAAATCTTTCGGCGCGACGCCGAGCAGCAGATCGCGCACCGCGCCGCCGACGATGAACGCTCGGTGCCCGGCCTGCTGCAGGCCTTCGGTCACGCGTATGGCGTTCCTGGAGATGAGCGACGGATCGATGCCGTGAATGTCCGACGACAGAATCACCGGCACATTCGGATCGCGCTTGACCGGCGCGGGGGCTTTCTTGCGCGGGGCACGCGTGCTCTTGCGGGCGGCTTTCGCGTCGGTGGCTTCGGTGGCGCCGGTGAATTCGGCAGCGGATGCGCCCGGCGTGTCGTTCGAGGCGCCTTCGCTGGATGTGGCGCTCTCTTGTCCGAACAGCTTGCGGATGAGTTTTTTAATCACGTGTATCGAAGAGGTTCAGGATGCGCCAGCCTTTGGCTTGCGCATGCGCGCGCAGGGTGTCGTCCGGATTCGTGGCGATGGGGTCCGTGACGCGCTCGAGCAGCGGGATGTCGTTATGCGAGTCGCTGTAGAAATAGCTGCGCTTGTAGTCGCCGAGCGTCTTGCCGAGCGACGCGAGCCATTCCTCCACGCGCACGATCTTGCCTTCGCGATAGCTCGGCGTGCCGCGCGGCCTGCCGGTGAACGCGCCTTGCGGATGATCGCCGACGGTTTCGACTTCGCAGGCAATCAGCGTGTCGATGCCGAACGCTTCCGCGATGGGCGCGGTGATGAACGCGTTGGTCGCGGTCACGAGGCAGCACAGGTCGCCGTTGTCCTGATGCTCGCGCACGAGCGTGACCGCGGCCGGCACGATGCGCGGATTGATGACCTCGTGCATGAACTGCGCGTGCCAGTCGGCGAGCTGCTCACGCGAGTACTTCGCGAGCGGCGCGAGCATCGCGTGCAGGTAGGCGTTGATGTCGAGCACGCCCGCCTTGTAATCGGCGTAGAAGGCGTCGTTCTGACGCGTGAATTCCGTCGCGTCGACGATGCCGAGCTTCACCATGAAGCGGCCCCATTCGTGGTCGCTGTCGGTGGGAATGAGCGTGTGGTCGAGATCGAAGAGGGCAAGGTTCATGGGAGCGCATTCTACTTGAAGCGGGTGGGAACGTTGTCCGGTGCGGCGTCGGCGGGCGGGGCGGCGCGGTCCTCGCCGTTTGCGTCCTGCTGCGCGGTATCCGGCACCACGGCCACGAGCGGCGTCACGCGCCCGGATTGCGAGAGCATCGAGCGCAACAGCGCGCGCGTGACTCTGCGCTTCTGTTCGAGCGAGAAGCGGTCGAGATCGTCGAAAAGCGCCATCAGGCTCGGCATGTCGCGGCGGAAGTGCGTGAGCAGATAAGCGGGGACGTCTTCCGCGAGCACGATGCCGCGCTCGTGCGCCGCGTGTTTGAGAACCGACGCCTTCGCTTCGTCCGAAAGCGGCAGCAAGTGGAAGACGAGGCCCCAGCCGAGACGCGTGCGCAAGTCTTCGCGCACGGCGAGCGTCATCGGCGCGGCGTTGCCGGTGGCGACGAGCGCGCTCGCCGGATACGCGCGCACTTCGTTGAACAGATTGAAGAGGGCGATCTGCTGCGCGGGCGAGAGGCGGTCGCAGTCGTCGACGGCATACAGCGCGACTTGCGGATCGAAGCCGAACGCGTGCAACGCGCTCTGCGGGCTCAAGTAACGCGCCCGACTGCCCGCTTCATGAACGAGCGCGTGCAGCAGATGACTGCGCCCGCTGCCGGCCTCGCCCCAGACATAGAACGTGCGATCCGCGACGGGGCCGGACGCGAGCGCGCCTTCGAGCTCGCGCAACCGCGTGACCAGTTCGTGGTTGCTGGCGGCGAAGAAATTGTCGAAGGTGGCGGGCGGCGGCGTGCCCAGGTCGAGCGTCAGTTGGCGTTGCACGGGGAATGGATGTCGTCGGCTGGATGCTGCGTTCTCTCGAAAACAGGCGGCGTGTTCTCGCCGATGCGCCGGGAGCCGCTTGCGGCATGCCGCAGCGCGCGCAGGCGCGTTTCGTCGGCCAGGCCGTTCTGTCTCGAAAAGGCGCTGCCGCACGGCGGACAAAGCTGCCGGGCGACCGTCCTCGTATCATCATCGGGTAAAATCGCATTTTACCGACCTTCTCGCTCTCC
Organism: Caballeronia sp. AZ10_KS36; assembly: GCF_023631105.1. Lineage (NCBI taxonomy): Bacteria > Pseudomonadati > Pseudomonadota > Betaproteobacteria > Burkholderiales > Burkholderiaceae > Caballeronia > Caballeronia sp. AZ10_KS36. The sequence continues at coordinate 118,020 of NZ_JALQDQ010000002.1, forward strand.
CCCCATGAATCAACCGAAATCCGCCCCGGACACCCAAGGTTTGTCGTATCGCGATGCAGGTGTCGACATCGACGCGGGCGATGCGCTCGTCGACCGGATCAAGCCGTTTGCCAAGAAGACCTTGCGCGACGGCGTGCTGGGCGGAATCGGCGGATTCGGCGCGCTCTTCGAGGTGCCGAAGAAGTACAAGGAGCCGGTGCTCGTGTCGGGAACGGACGGCGTCGGCACCAAGCTGCGCCTCGCGTTCCAGCTGAACCGGCACGACACGGTCGGGCAGGATCTCGTCGCCATGAGCGTGAACGACATTCTGGTGCAGGGCGCGGAGCCGCTCTTCTTCCTCGATTATTTCGCGTGCGGCAAGCTCGACGTGGACACCGCGGCCGATGTGGTGAAGGGCATCGCGCAGGGCTGCGAATTCGCGGGCTGCGCGCTGATCGGCGGCGAGACGGCGGAAATGCCGGGCATGTATCCGGACGGCGAATACGACCTCGCGGGCTTCGCGGTCGGCGCGGTGGAAAAGAGCAAGATCATCGACGGCAGCACCATCGCGCCGGGCGATGTCGTGCTCGGGCTGGCGTCGAGCGGTATTCACTCGAACGGCTATTCGCTCGTGCGCAAGATCATCGAGCGCGCGAATCCGGACCTGAACGCCGATTTCGACGGCCGCTCGCTCGCCGACGCGCTGATGGCGCCGACGCGCATCTACGTGAAGCCGCTGCTTTCCGCGATGCAGAGCATCACGGTGAAGGGCATGGCGCACATCACGGGCGGCGGGCTCGTCGAGAACATTCCGCGCGTGCTGCGCGAGGGTTTGACGGCGGAGCTGGACCATCGCGCGTGGCCGCTGCCGCCGCTTTTCGCGTGGTTGCAAAAGCACGGCGGCGTCGCGGATGCGGAAATGCATCGCGTGTTCAATTGCGGGATCGGCATGGCGGTGATCGTCGCGGCCGAGGACGCCGATGCGGCGACGGGCCTGCTCTCGGCAGCGGGCGAGCAGGTGTGGAAGATCGGCGTGGTGCGCGAGAGCCGTGAGGGCGAGGCGCAGACGGTGGTGGTTTGAATCGGCTGCCGGACGTTTTCGGTGAAGAGCCGCTCGTTTTCGAGCGGCTTTTTTATTGTCCGTCCGCTATCCGCTCGATCTCGCGCACGGTGCGTTGGGTGGCGTCTGAAGCGCAGCAATCCACCACGACGCGCTCCGGCATCCCACGCAGCCACGTCAACTGGCGCTTGCACAACTGCCGCGTCGCGAAGATGCCCTTGTCGCGCATCTCGTCGTAGCCGGTCAGGCCGTCGAGATATTCCCACGCCTGCCGATAGCCGACGCAGCGCATCGACGGCATCGACACGTCGAGATCGCCGCGCGCGCGCAGGCGCTTCACTTCGTCGATGAAACCGTGCGCGAGCATCGCATCGAAGCGCGCCGCGATGCGCGCATGCAGCACCGCGCGGTCCGACGGTTCGAGCGCGATCGGCACGAAGTCATACGGCGCTTCCTGCTCCAATACGCGCGGCGCGGCGAGCAGCGCGGACATCGGCTGGCCGGTCAGCAGATAGATTTCCAAGGCACGCTGGATGCGCTGCGAATCGTTCGGAGCGAGGCGCGTCGCGGTCTGCGGATCGACCGCCGCGAGCCGCGCGTGCAGCGCGGGCCAGCCGTCGCGCGCGGCGTCGGCGTCGAGGGTGGCGCGCACGGACGGATCGGCGGGCGGCAGGTCGTTGAGGCCCTGCGTGAGCGCCTTGTAGTACAGCATCGTGCCGCCGACCAGCAGCGGTACGTTGCCCCGCGCGACGATCTCGCCGACCAGCCGCAGCGCATCGGCGCGAAACTGCGCGGCCGAATAGGAATCGGCCGGATCGATGATATCGATCAGATGATGCGGCGCGGCCGCCCGCTCCGCCGCGTCGGGCTTGGCCGTGCCGATATCCATCTCGCGATAGACGAGCGCGGAATCCACGCTCACGATTTCCACCGGCCGCGCCGAAGCCGCCGCGAACGCGAGGGCCGCCGCCGTCTTGCCCGACGCCGTCGGCCCGAGCAGACAGGCTATGTGCAACGCGGAATCGCTCATTGTCCGCGCATGAAAAGGCGGTCGAGGTCCGCGAGCGTCAGCTGATACCACGTCGGGCGGCCGTGATTGCACTGATCGGCGCGTTCGGTGGCTTCCATCTGACGCAAGAGGGCGTTCATTTCGTCGAGCGTCAGGCGGCGATTCGCGCGCACCGCATGGTGGCAGGCGAGCGTGCCGAGCAGTTCATGCTGACGCTCGGTGAGCACGCGCGATCCGCCGTACGCGTGCAGATCGGCGAGCACGGCGCGGGCGAGCGCGGCGAGATCCGCGTCTTTCAGCAACGCGGGCACCGCGCGAATCGCGATGGACGTCGGCGAGAGCACCGCGAGATCGAAGCCGAGCGCGTCGAGCGTCTCGCGCTCTTCATCGACGATGCCGATTTCCACCGGGTCCGCCGTCATCGAGACCGGAATCAGCAGCGGCTGCACTGCGATAGAGCGGTCCGCGAGCGCGTGCTTGAACTGCTCGTAGAGGATGCGTTCGTGCGCGGCGTGCATATCCACGATGACGAGCCCGCGCGCGTTCTGCGCGAGCACGTAGATGCCGTGAATCTGCCCGACGGCGAAGCCGAGCGGCTGCTCGTCGGTATGTGCGTGGCTTGCGGCGGCGTAGGCGGGCGCGCCGTCGTCGTTGGCCCACGCGACGGCGGGCGATGCCGCTGCCGCAGCCTCGACCGGCGCGGCGGCGTCCTTGCGCCCGAACAACGCGTCGTAGAGCGCGAGCGGCTGGGCGACGGGTAGCGAACCTTGCGTCATGCGCGACTGGCGCATCCACGTCGTGCCGCTTTCGTTCCTGGCTACCGATCCCGCGCTCGCGACAGGCCGCGCGCTGAACGACGCCGGCCCGGTCGGTTCGAGTTGCGCCGCGTGACCGCCCGCTGTCCTTTCCGGCGACGCGCCCGCGTGCCGCGCCAGCGCGCGCTGCACCGCGTGGAACACGTACTGATGAATCGAGCGCGAGTCGCGAAACCGCACTTCGATCTTCGATGGATGCACGTTCACGTCCACCGATTCGGGCGGCAGATCGAGAAACAGCACGTACGCCGGATAGCGGTTGCCGTGCAACACGTCCTCATAAGCGGCGCGAACCGCGTGCGTGAGCAGCTTGTCGCGCACGAAGCGGCCGTTCACGAAGAAATATTGCTGGTCCGCGCGCCCGCGGCTGGCGGTCGGCAGGCCCGCGCAGCCGTAGACGGCAAGCGGCCCGGCGCGTTCGTCGAGCGGCAGATGCGACGTTTCGAACACTTCGCCCAGAATTTTTGCGACGCGCGTGGCCGGATCGCTCGCGTTCCAGTGCTCGACGGCCTTGCCGTTGTGCATCACGGAAATGGCGACGTCCGGCCGCGCGAGCGCCACGCGGCGAATGACTTCCAGGCAATGCCCGAGTTCGGTTTGTTCGCTTTTCAGGAACTTTCGGCGCGCCGGCGTGTTGAAGTAAAGCTCGCGCACGTCGATGGTCGTGCCGACCGTGCCCGCCGCGGGCGAAATTACGCCCGTTTGCGCGTCGATGCGCGTGGCGTGCGCGCAGTCTTCGGTGCGGCTCGTGATGAACAGTTCCGCCACCGATGCGATCGACGCGATCGCTTCGCCGCGAAAACCGAGCGTGGCGACGGCTTCGAGATCGGCGAGCGAGCGAATCTTGCTCGTCGCATGCCGCATGAGCGCGAGCGGGAGTTCCTCGGGAGGCATGCCGCAGCCGTCGTCGGCGATCACGATGCGCTTCACGCCGCCTTCGTCGAGCGTCACGCGCAAGCTGCGCGCGCCGGCATCGAGTGCGTTTTCCAGCAGTTCCTTGACCACGGACGCCGGCCGCTCGACCACTTCGCCGGCGGCAATCTGGCTGATGAGTTGGTCGGGAAGCGGGGCGATGGCGCGCGAACGGCGCGCCACCGCGGCGGGGGAAGCCCCCGCCGCGAGTTTCTTTTTTTACGCCAATCCGCAAATAAAAACAAAATCATCCGCCGCCCGCGGGGGGGCCAACTTACGAAAAAACGT
>NZ_JALQDQ010000003.1:0-123922 GCF_023631105.1 Caballeronia sp. AZ10_KS36
CCCCCCCCCCCGCCGCCCCCCCCCCCCCCCCCCCCCCCCGCCCCCCCGCGCGGGCGCAGGGCGGGGGGGGGGGGGGGGGCGCGGGCGCCCCGCCCCCCCCCCCCCCCCCCCCCCCCACGGCGGCGGTGGAAGCGCCGGCGGAGAGTTCGTTGAGATCGGCCATGCCGAAATTATAGCCATTCGCATCGGCCGCTCGCGGGGGCGCATCGTTCCGACAATGCGTCGCAAGATGGCGGTTCGATGCGTGCTTTTTAACCGACGCGCCGGGTCACTTCGGTATCATGGCGCGACCCTTCGCTTGTTGCCGGCTCACTTCTTCGAGGAAAGTTTTTTGGACACGCTGCTGCATTTCCTGGGACTCATCCTGCACATCGACAAATCGCTCGGTGACTTTATCCATACGTACGGCGCATGGGTGTACGCCGTGCTGTTCCTCATCGTGTTCTGCGAAACGGGGCTGGTCGTCTTTCCGTTCCTCCCGGGCGATTCGCTGCTTTTTATCGGCGGCGCGTTCGCGGCCACGCACGAGATGGATCTGGGCGCGCTCATCGCGCTGCTGCTGATTGCGGCTGTCGCGGGCAACACGGTCAATTACTGGATCGGACGCGCCATCGGCCCGAAGGTGTTCGATACGAACATACCGGTGCTCGAACGCTTTCTGGATCGCAAGGCGCTGCAGAAGACGCATAACTTCTACGACCGCCACGGCGGCAAGACGATCGTGATCGCGCGTTTCGTACCTGTGGTGCGCACCTTCGCGCCGTTCGTGGCGGGGGCGTCCGCGATGAACGCGACGCGCTTTCAGCTTTTCAACATTCTGGGCGCGGCCATCTGGGTGCTGCTTCTCGTGCTGCTCGGCTACTTTTTCGGAAACATTCCGTTCATCCGGCAGTATTTGAACGTGATCGTGCTGGTCGGCATTGGCGCCGCCATCGTGCCGATTGCGTTGGGCGCGCTGTGGAAGATGAGCCGTCGCGGCTCGAAGGTGTGAGCACAGCGTGAGGGGTTCGGCCGGGCCGGCGCTTCGCGTGGTGCGAAGCAACCCGGCCCGACATGCCGATGCGCCCTTACGCGCGCCGGAACAGGCGGATGATGAAAAGCAGCACCACCGCGCCGATCACCGCCGTCAGCAGCGAACCGAGCAAGCCGCCGCCGAGCGAAATGCCGATTGCGCCGAAGAGCCATTTGCCGAGCACGCCGCCCACGATGCCGACGAGAATGTCCACGAACACGCCGAAGCCCGTGCCGTTCATGATGAGGCCGGCGAGCCAGCCGGCGATGCCGCCGATGATGAGGCTGACGATGATTCCATGATGCAGAATTTGCATGCGCTAGTACTCCGGAGAGATGAGGAAAATGCAGGACTGCAGGAGGCTCCCGCTTTCGAGCGCAGTCAATGTAGCCCAAAGCGCGGTGCCAAAAGCGCGCAATGTGTCAAGGATTGTGGATTGTCCGTTCGGCTTGGGGCGTGCGAAGCGGCGGCGTGCCGCGAAGTCAACGCGCGGGCGGGCAGAATCGTGAAAAATTTAGAATCCCGAAGGATCAGGCGAAGTTTCGCCTAAAGTGTCTCGTCGACTGACCTGAGGAACTGGATTCTGTAATGTTTTATGCTGTCGCAATTTCGTCCAAACCGAAGGCGAAATGCACTGGCGGGCGCGGATCGCGGCTTGCGGTCATATCGGTTTGCGCGCTGGCGCTTTCGCTGCTGCCGGGCTGCGGCATCGTCGGATGTGTCGGTACTTCGGTGTATGGCGTCGGCTTGACCGTGTGTTAGCGCGGCGGCCGGCGGCGGGATATTCAAGAGCGTTGCACTAGATCAAGACAAGAGCATGGGAAAGTTGGAGTCGATGCACACAGTTGTCATGGGACCGCGCACTCGCGCGGTCATCGCGAGTTTCGGGCTCGCCGCATCCGTCGCGGCGGGTCTTGCCGGATGCACGTCGACGCCGCGCACGCCTGCGCCCATCGTCGACAATTCGATGTCCCCGCCGCCGCCTGTCGTCGTGAGCGCGCCGGTCAGCACGGCGCCGGTTCCGGTGGCGCCGGCTGCGTCGGCATCCGCGCCGGTCGAGGCGGGTTTCTATCGCGTGAAGCCGGGTGACACGCTCTACGGCATCTCGCGTCAGTACAAGCAGAAGCCCGCCGATCTCGCTGCGTGGAACAACCTGCCGGAGAGCAAGCAGGTCAACGTCGGGCAGGTGTTGCGCGTCGTGCCGCCGGGGGCGTCGATGTCGACGGCGGGTGCGGCGTCGTCTGCGTCTTCGAAGAGCCTGCCGCCGCTACTGCCGACGCCGGGGAAGCAGACGGCTGAGAAATCGAGCGAGAAGCCTGCTGAGAAACCCGCCGCGACGGCGTCGGCGGGCAAGGGCACCTTCGTCTGGCCGGTGAAGGGCGAGATCGTGCGCGGCTTCGGGGCGAGCGGCAGCAAGGGGATCGACATTGCCGGCAAGGTCGGCGAGCCCGTGAAGGCGGCGGCGCCAGGCAAGGTCGTGTATGCGGGAAGCGGCTTGCGGTCGTACGGGCGCATGATCATCGTCCGGCATAGCAACGACTATCTGACCGCTTACGCGTACAACGACAAGCTCCTCGTGCGCGAAGGCGATACGGTCAAACAGGGCGCGACGATCGCCGATATGGGAACGGGTCCGAGCGGGTCGCCGGTGCTGCATTTCGAAATCAGAAAGGCGGGCGCCGCCGTCGATCCCGTGCCGCTGCTCGGCGCGGGCAGTTGAGTCGAAGGAGCCGTATGAAGAGAATCATGTGCGCGGCGCTCGTCGCGGCGTCGTTGCTCGCGGGCTGCGATCAGCAACAGAGCGGGGAAGCGATGAACAAACTCAGTTCGTTCTTCAACTCGGTGAAGCCGGACGTGCTGCTGCTGAAAGACCTCAAGCCCGGCGTCACGAACGAAGCGCAGATTCGCAAGCAGATGGGCGAGCCGGAAACCGAGCGGACCTATACGGACGGCTCGAAGCGCCTCGAATATCCGCGCGGCCCGGCGGGCACGAACACCTACATGGTGGATCTCGATCCGGATGGCCTGCTCGTCTCGGTCACGCAGGTGCTGACTGCCGAGAACATCGCGAAGGTGCGGCCGGGCATGACGCAGGACGAAGTGCGGCGGCTCCTAGGCAAGCCGACGACGGTCGCCGAGTACCGGCTGAAGCAAGAGCGCGTGTGGAGCTGGCATTGGCTGGAAGACGGCGTGAATCGCGACGCCATGTTCAATGCGCATTTCGGGCCGGACGGCACGGTGGTCACGACATCGCGTTCGGAGGCGGAGGGCGGCGGACGGCATTGACGACGTGGCGTCGGCAGGGGCGAAGGCGTTGAGGCGATGAGCGAAAAATATATCGGCAAGAGACAGCGCGCATTGATGGACGAAGCGTTGCGATACCGCGAGCGCGCATCCGCGGAAGCGAACGACGACGCGTTCGTCCGCTGGGAATGCACGCGCGGGCATCACTGGGACGACGCGCTGGATGCGTCACAGAACGTGCGCTGCATGAACTGCGCGACGCAGCGGCGCGAGGCCGAAATGGCTCGGGCGCGGGCCATCGCGGAAGCTCGCGGCGGTGCGCTCGTGCCGTCGCGTCAGACGGGTGCCGCGTCGTCGCTGACCTGGCAATGCGCGTTCGGGCACGTCTGGCAAGCGGATGCCGATGCGGCCCAGCGTCGCTGGTGCGACGAGTGCGCGCGCTCGATCTTCGCCCGTTATCGGTGAACGGCCGGCTCCCCAAAAAGAAAAAGCCGGCGATTGCCGGCTTTTAACTTCGTTGTCGGGGCGATGGCTGTTTATGTTCTTCGCCTGCTACTCGCCGGGACGTTGGCAAAGACCTGCGCCAGAAATCGCGCCCATTCTTTACCCACGGCTCGGTCGAGTGCCGCCCGTCTTCTTGGTCTCTCGTTGCGCTGAAACATCCCCCGTGCGCAAACAGAGTATCGCGCCGGGCGAATTGTATGAATGTACGGTGACTAACATTTCGTGCCAGATCAGGGTGGCGATCGAGAGAGGACGGGCAAGGCGAACGACTCGCAGACGACAAAAAAGCCGCTGTCCTTGCGGAACAGCGGCTTTTTCTTGCAACTGGTGGCGAATCAGGGACTCGAACCCCGGACCTGCGGATTATGATTCCGTCGCTCTAACCGACTGAGCTAATTCGCCGAAAGAAGCCGAGATTATGGCGGCGGTTGAAACGCCTGTCAAGCCCTGCCGCGCGTTTTTCCTGAAACGGCGGCAGGGCCGACTAAACTTTCGCCATCAATCCTCGTGATACACGTTCGACTTGCGCGTGTCCTTCACGAACAACATGCCGATCACGAACGTCGCGAGCGCAATCACCACCGGGTACCACAGCCCCGAGTAGATGTCGCCGCGCGCCGCCACGATCGCGAAGGCCGTCGCGGGCAGAAAGCCGCCGAACCAGCCATTGCCGATGTGATACGGCAGCGACATCGACGTATAGCGAATCCGCGCCGGGAACATCTCGACGAGCATCGCCGCGATCGGGCCATACACCATCGTCACGAAGATCACGAGGATGGTCAGAATCACGATCGCCATCGGCCAGTTGATGAGTGCCGGATCGGCCTTCGCCGGATAGCCCGCGCTCTTCAGCGTGCCGGCGAGCGTCTTGTCGAACGCCGCGCCTTGCGCCTTCGCATCGGCGGCCTTGCCGTCATACGTATTCACCACCGTCTCGCCGACCTTGATCTGCGCCAGCGTGCCGGCGGGCGCGGCCACGTTCTGATAGTTCAGGCCGGCCTTCGACAGCGCGCTCTTCGCAATGTCGCACGACGACGTGAACTTCGACGTGCCCACCGGATTGAACTGGAACGAGCACTCGTCCGGATTGGCGATCACGGTGATCGGCGACTTCTGCGTCGCGGCTTCGAGCGTCGGGTTCGTGTAGTGCGCGAGCGCCTTGAAGAGCGGGAAGAAGGTCAGCGCCGCGATCAGGCAGCCCGCCATGATGATCGGCTTGCGCCCGATGCGATCCGACAGCGAACCGAAGAACACGAAGAACGGCGTGCCGATGAGAAGCGCGATCGCCACCATGATGTTCGCGCTCGTGCCGTCCACCTTCAGCGTCTGCGTGAGGAAGAAGAGCGAGTAGAACTGGCCCGTGTACCACACGACCGCCTGGCCCGCCGTCAGACCGAAGAGCGCGAGCAGCACGATCTTCAGGTTCTTCCACTCGCCGAACGCTTCCGTGAGGGGCGCCTTCGAAGTCTTGCCCTCGGACTTGATGCGCTCGAACACCGGCGATTCGTGCAGTTTCATGCGAATCCAGACCGAGACGGCGAGCAGCAGGATCGACACGAGGAAGGGCACGCGCCACGCCCAAGCGCCGAACTGCTCTTCGCCGGTCGCCGTGCGCACGGCCAGAATCACCACCAGCGAGATGAAGAGGCCGAGCGTCGCGGTCGTCTGAATCCACGCGGTCCACGCGCCGCGCTTGTTCGCGGGCGCGTGCTCGGCCACGTACGTCGCGGCGCCGCCATATTCGCCGCCGAGCGCGAGCCCTTGCAAGAGGCGCATCGCGATGAAGATGATCGGCGCGGCGATGCCAATGGTCGCGTAGCCCGGCAAAAAGCCGATCAGGAACGTCGAGAGACCCATGATGACGATCGTCACCAGGAACGTGTACTTGCGGCCGACCATGTCGCCGAGCCGCCCGAACACGATCGCGCCGAACGGACGCACCGCGAAGCCCGCCGCGAAGCCGAGCAAGGTGAAGATGAAGCCGGCCGTCGGGTTGACGCCCGAGAAGAACGTCTTGCTGATGTAGATCGCGAGCGAGCCCGCGAGATAAAAGTCGTACCACTCGAACACCGTGCCGAGCGACGAGGCGAAGATGACCTTCCGCTCCTCGTTCGTCATCGGCGCGTGCGAAATGCGCCCTTCGACCGTTGCCATGAATCGTCTCCTTAGGTTTTCCGTCTATCCCGATTCCATCGGGCCGCAAGCGCGGCGCCGGTGCAAGGATTATTGGAACGAAAACTTACGGCGTTCTGACTCGGTCTATTCGGGGCCTCCGTGTGAACAGACTAATGATCTTCTTGTAAATCGCCGGCAACGCGCCGGGATCGACAAACAAATTGCTCGTATCGCGCCGAGTTGCGCGCGAGCTTCCGAGTGCTCGCTCAGGGTTTGTCCCGGGCAGGATAAACCCGCTGCAAGCTGACGCGTACCAGCGTCCCGGCAAGCCTCGGCGCTTCCTGATAGACGTGGTCCTCGATGGCGAGCGTGCCGCCGTGGATCGTCGCGATCTCCTTGACGATGGCGAGTCCGAGGCCGCTTCCATCGCCTTCGCGGCCGAGAATGCGATAGAACCGCTCCACCACGCGCTCGCGCTCGGCCGGCGGAATGCCGAGGCCGGTGTCTTCCACTTCGAGATGCACGAGATCGAGATTCGTCTCGTCGGCCCGCACGCGCACCGTGATGCGCCCGCCGGTCGGCGTGTAGCGGATCGCGTTGTCGATCAGATTGGAGAGCATCTCGCGCAACATCACCGCGTTGCCTTCCACTTCGACCGGATACGGCGGCTCCTCGTACCCGATGTCCATGCGCTTGGCGAGCGCGGCCTGCACCCAGTCGCGCACGGCGAGGCGCGCGAGGTCCGTCAACTCGACGTGCGAGAAGATCTGCCCGTTCGCGCGATTCTCGGCGCGGGCCAGTGCGAGCAGTTGCGTGACGAGCCGCGCGGCGTGTTCCGAACTCGTCGCGATCTGTTCGAGCGAACGCTGCACTTCGTTCGACACGTCCTGCCGCAGCGCCAGTTCTGCCTGCATGCGCAGGCCGGCGAGCGGCGTTTTCATCTGATGCGCAGCATCGGCGATGAAGCGCTTCTGGAACTCCATGTTCTGTTCGAGCCGCGTGAGCAGATCGTTGAACGACGCGACGAGCGGCGCGATTTCCGGCGGCGCGCGGCCCGCTTCGAGCGGCGAGAGATCGTCGGGGCGGCGAGCGCGGATATTCGATTGCAGCGCATGCAGCGGCGCGAGTCCGCGCGACAGCCCGAACCAGACGAGCACGATGGCGAGCGGCAAGATCACGAACTGCGGCAGAATCACGCCCTTGATGATGTCGTTGGCGAGCTGGCTTCGCTTGTCGAGCGTCTCGGCCACTTGCACGAGCACCGGCTGCGCATTCGGGGCGTCGAGTGCGGGAAGGTCCACGGTCGTATAGGCGACGCGAATATCGTTGCCGCGCAGCACGTCGTCCCGAAACTCCACGATGCCCGGCTGCGGCCGGTCGTCTTCGTGCGGCAAGGGCATGTCGCGGTCGCCGCCGACCAGTTCGCCACGCGTGCCCAGCACCTGAAAGAACACACTGTCGACGTTGTCCGCGCGCAGGAAATCGCGCGTCGCGTCGGGCAGCCGGAGTTCCGCGACGCCGTTGACCGGCTGAATCTGACGCGCGATGACATAGGCATCCGCTTCGAGCGCGCGGTCGAACGGCCCGTTCGCAATCGACTTCGCGACCAGATAGGTCACCGCGATGCTCATCGGCCAGAGCAGCAGAAGCGGCGCGAGCATCCAGTCGAGAATTTCGCCGAAGAGGGAACGCGGATGCGTCGCGCTGTCCGGCTCCAGCTCGTCCGGCGGGGCGAAGGGATTGGCGTAGCGCGCGTCGCGCAGCGCGTCGGAGTCGGCGGTGGCTGCGTTAGATGTAGAAGGCGTGCGCGGCGGCTCGTCTGCGCGTTCGCTGGAAACGGGCGAGGCCATGCGTGGCCCGGCTTAGTGATGGCTCGGCGGCATCGGCGCGCTTGCCGACGCGCCGTTCGACGCTTTTTCGAGCGTGTAGCCGAGCCCGCGCACGGTGATGATGCGCGCGCCGCTCGGCTCGATCTTCTTGCGCAGCCGGTGGACGTAGACCTCGATCGCGTTGTTGCTGACTTCTTCGCCCCATTCGCACAGGTGATTGACGAGCTGTTCCTTCGACACCAGCCGCCCGGTCCGCTGCAGCAGCACTTCGAGCACGCCCAACTCGCGCGCCGACAAGTCGATCACCTGATCGCCGATATGCGCGATGCGTCCCACCTGATCGAACGACAGCGAACCGTGCTTGACGACCGTCGGCCCGCCGCCCGCGCCGCGCCGCGTGAGCGCGCGCACGCGCGCCTCCAGTTCGTTGAGCGCGAAGGGCTTCGCCATATAGTCGTCCGCGCCGAGATCGAGGCCCTTCACGCGCTCATCGACGCTGTCGGCGGCGGTCAGGATCAGCACGGGCATCTGCGAATTGCGCGCGCGCAGCCGGCGCAGCACTTCGAGACCGGGCATGAGCGGCAGCCCGAGATCGAGGATCAAGAGGTCGAACGGTTGAAGCGTCAGCGCGGTGTCCGCCTCGACGCCATGCTTCACATGGTCGACGGCGTATCCCGATTGGCGGAGTGATCGGACGAGGCCGTCCGCGAGTATGCTGTCGTCTTCGGCAATGAGGATTCGCATCGTCTGTGCGCCTGATGCGCGGTTGCGCATTGCCGGCACCGCATTTCGCCCGGCGCGGCGGTCTCCAGGGTGGTGTGCGGTTTTTGCGCGGTTCGGGCGACGTGGAAAAAAGCCACGCCGCCGCAATCGGGCTTGCAAAAACTACTGTTTTTTTATACAGTGTCTGCATCTGTGCGAAAAGCGGGGTGAAAGTATGCGGAATCCGCATCAAGAGCCCGTACGCACAAGCCTCAGACGCCGTTCATCATAGCAAAGGACGATTCATGGAAGAAAGCAAGAAAGGCCCGGCTGGCATGACTGCGGAAAAGAGCAAGGCCCTCGCTGCCGCGCTCTCGCAGATCGAAAAGCAATTCGGCAAAGGGTCGATCATGCGGCTCGGCGCGGGCGAGGCGGTCGAAGACATTCAGGTCGTGTCCACCGGCTCGCTCGGACTGGATATCGCGCTCGGCGTGGGCGGCCTGCCGCGCGGCCGCGTCGTCGAGATCTACGGTCCGGAATCGTCGGGTAAGACCACGCTCACCCTGCAGGTGATCGCCGAAATGCAGAAGATCGGCGGCACGGCGGCATTCATCGACGCGGAACACGCGCTCGACGTGCAATACGCGCAAAAGCTCGGCGTGAACGTGCAGGAACTGCTGATCTCTCAGCCGGACACGGGCGAGCAGGCGCTGGAAATCGCGGACGCACTGGTGCGCTCGGGTTCCATCGACATGATCGTGATCGACTCCGTCGCGGCGCTCGTGCCGAAGGCGGAAATCGAAGGCGAAATGGGCGACTCGCTGCCGGGTCTGCAAGCTCGCCTGATGTCGCAGGCGCTGCGCAAGCTCACCGGCACCATCAAGCGCACGAACTGCCTCGTTATCTTCATCAACCAGATCCGCATGAAGATCGGCGTGATGTTCGGCAACCCGGAAACCACCACGGGCGGCAACGCGCTGAAGTTCTATTCGTCGGTGCGTCTGGACATTCGCCGTATCGGGTCCATCAAGAAGAACGACGAAGTGATCGGCAACGAAACGCGCGTCAAGGTGGTGAAGAACAAGGTGTCGCCGCCGTTCCGCGAAGCTATCTTCGACATTCTGTACGGCGAAGGCATTTCGCGTCAGGGCGAAATCATCGACCTCGGGGTGCAGGCCAAGCTCGTCGACAAGGCGGGCGCGTGGTACAGCTATAACGGCGATCGCATCGGTCAGGGCAAGGACAACGCGCGGGAATTCCTGCGCGAGAACCCGGACATCGCGCGCGAGATCGAGAACAAGATCCGCGAATCGCTGGGTGTGGCGGCGCTGGCAGATGGCGTCGCCGCGGGCGCAGCAGTAGCGGACGACGAATAAGCGTCGCGCCGCACGGTCGATGTTCAAGCGCCGGTTCGGATCGAAGGCTGGCAGCGCCGAATTTCGGCGGGGCCGTGCGAGCCGGTCTGACGGCGCCGGCGCCGGTGAGTCGGGCGACGATGCTGCGTGCGAGTCGTCTGCGCGCAGCGTCGGTGAGTCCGCCGATCATGCCGATGGCACCGACCAGTACGAGCGCAGTAGCGACCGGCGCGCGGCATCGAGCAAATCGCGCTGGTCGACCCGGAGTACGACGTCACGCGCTGGCGCGAAGCCATTCGCGTCGGCGCGTGGTGTTTCTGAAGCGGCCGAAGAACGGCCGAACGAACACGAGCGTTCAGCAGCACCGGAAGCACTCGGGCCAGCCGACTCGCCTCGCTCAGCCGGAAAATCGCTAAAGACCGCCCGCGCTAAACGCGAACGCGGTTCAGGTGAGCCCCCACGCGCCGCACATCCGGCATTGCCGGCGCAAGACTCCGACCGCGCCGCGCGTCTCGCGCAGGCACGTTCGCTTCTCGCTCAGGCTACGACGCAACCGGTCCAAAAATTCGACGCGCCGCCCAAGCCGTCGAATGAAGCGCGCTTACCGGACGACAGCGCCGATCCTTTCTCGAATCCCTTCGAAGACGCCGATCCGTTCGAGCCATTCGAGCAGTGCGCGCCCGAACCACCATCCGACCCGACCTACAGCCGCTCGACCGAACGACCGCGCAAGGCACCGGACGCGAACAACCCAAGACGGCCTCAACGCTCACTGAAAGGCCGCGCATTGGCCTACCTCTCGCGCCGCGAATACAGCCGCGCGGAGCTGTCGCGCAAACTGCGTCCGTACGTGCAAGAAGCCGACTCGCTCGAAAACACGCTCGACAGCCTGGAACGCGACGGCTGGCTGTCCAACGAGCGTTTTGTGGAGAGCGTCGTTCATCGGCGGGCGCCGCGCATGGGCGGCAGCCGGATCATCAACGAACTGAAGCGGCACGCGGTGGGCGAGTCGTTGATCGGCGAAACGGCGGACAAGCTCGCGCAAACCGAAACCGCCCGCGCCCAGGCCGTGTGGGAGAAGAAATACGGCGTCGTGCCCGAGACACCCGCCGAGGGTGCAAAACAAGCCCGCTTTCTTGCAGCGCGCGGTTTTTCGGCCAGCACCATCGGAAAAATACTGAAGGGCGGCGACGAAGACTGGATCGACGAGCCAAGCGACGAGTGACGTACCTCGCGCCCCTCGCGACGCGCCGTGCGCCGGCATCCGCCAATCATCAGGCGCATGCACGGCCCCAAATACTCGCTATGCTAAAATTCAACGGTTTCCCCGTTCCGGCTTTGGTCCCATGCCTCTTTCTCCGCCCGTTTCCCGACAGTTGCGCCATCGTCGCGCGATTCGGCTGGAAGCGTTCGAGCGGGACGACGGCCTGTGGGACATCGAAGCCTGTCTAACCGATGACAAGCCCCGCGACTTTCCGCTCGCGGCGGGCGTCCGGCCGCAAGGCCTGCCGATCCATGAACTCTGGCTGCGCATCACCATCGACCGCAAGCTCACCATCGTCGACGCCGAGGCGTCCTCCGAGTGGGCGCCTTATGCGGCGTTGTGCGCCGAGTCGAATTCGGCGTATCGGGCGCTCATCGGACTCAATCTGCTCAAGAATTTCCGTCGCGAAGCCGGCGCGCGCCTGCGCGGAACGGCAGGTTGCACGCATCTCACCGAGCTGTGCGCCGTGTTGCCGACCGCGGCCATCCAGGCGTTCTCCGGCGAAGTCTGGTCCATCGAGAGCGGCAGTCCATTCGCGCAAGGCGGACCGGAGTCGACGTCCGTCCAGCCGCCGTTCCAGCTCGGCCGCTGCCACGCGCTGCGCTTCGACGGCCCCGCCGTGCGCGAATACTATCCGCGCTGGTTCGGCCATGAGCCATCGCGGGCGGAAGATCGTCGCGAGGCGGAACGCGAAAGGCCGGACACCTGACACGCTCGCAGACACGCTCTCGTGCGCGACGCGGAACGCCCCCGGCAACCGGACAAGAATCAAACAATCAGCGGTTCAAGCAATTCGAAATCGAAGAAGTTCACTCCAACTCTCAGACTGAAGGAATCACGCATGAAGATTCACGAGTACCAGGGTAAGGAAATCCTGCGGAAATTCGGCGTCGCGGTCCCGCGCGGCAAACCCGTGTTCTCGGTGGATGATGCGGTCAAGGCCGCGGAAGAGCTGGGCGGCCCGGTCTGGGTCGTCAAGGCGCAGATTCACGCGGGCGGCCGTGGCAAGGGCGGCGGCGTGAAGGTCGCGAAGTCGATCGAGCAGGTTCGCGAGTACGCGAATCAGATCCTCGGCATGCAGCTCGTCACGCACCAGACCGGTCCGGAAGGCCAGAAGGTCAACCGCCTCCTGATCGAAGAAGGCGCGGACATCAAGAAGGAACTGTACGTCGGCCTCGTGCTGGACCGCGTTTCGCAGAAGATCGTCGTGATGGCGTCGAGCGAAGGCGGCATGGACATCGAGGAAGTCGCGGAAAAGACGCCCGAACTGCTGCACAAGTTCGCCGTCGAGCCGTCGACCGGCCTGCAAGACAAGGACGCGGACGACCTCGCGCGCAAGATCGGCATTCCGGACGCATCGATCCCGCAAGCACGCGCGATCCTGCAGGGCCTGTACAAGGCGTTCTACGAAACCGACGCATCGCTCGCCGAAATCAACCCGCTGATCGTGACCGGCGACGGCAAGGTGATCGCGCTCGACGCCAAGTTCAACTTCGATTCGAACGCGCTCTTCCGTCACCCGGAAATCGTCGCGTATCGCGATCTGGACGAAGAAGATCCGGCTGAAGTCGAAGCGTCGAAGTTCGACCTCGCGTATATCTCGCTCGACGGCAACATCGGCTGTCTCGTGAACGGCGCGGGTCTCGCGATGGCGACGATGGACACCATCAAGCTGTTCGGCGGCGAACCGGCGAACTTCCTCGACGTCGGCGGCGGCGCGACGACCGAAAAGGTCACGGAAGCCTTCAAGCTGATGCTGAAGAACCCGAACCTGAAGGCCATTCTCGTCAACATCTTCGGCGGCATCATGCGCTGCGACGTGATCGCGGAAGGCGTGATCGCGGCATCGAAGGCCGTGGACCTGAAGGTGCCGCTCGTCGTGCGCATGAAGGGCACCAACGAAGACCTCGGCAAGAAAATGCTGGCGGAGTCGGGACTGCCGATCATTTCGGCCGACAGCATGGAAGAAGCCGCGCAGAAGGTCGTCGCGGCTGCCGAAGGCAAGTAAGCGCGCTTCGCTTACCGAGCCTAAGAGAGCGTTCCACCAGATACGAATGGCGGCGCAAGGCAACTGCTTTGGCGACGCCAAACGAACAGAGGTCACTACATGTCGATTCTGATCAACAAAGACACGAAGGTCATCACGCAGGGCATCACCGGCAAGACCGGCCAGTTCCACACGCGCGCGTGCCGCGAATACGCGAACGGCCGTGAAGCGTACGTTGCGGGCGTGAACCCGAAGAAGGCCGGCGAAGACTTCGAAGGCATTCCCATCTACGCGTCCGTCAAGGAAGCAAAGGCCGAAACCGGCGCGACCGTTTCGGTCATCTACGTGCCGCCCGCGGGCGCAGCCGCCGCGATCTGGGAAGCCGTCGAGGCCGATCTCGATCTCGCCATCTGCATCACGGAAGGCATTCCGGTTCGCGACATGCTCGAAATCAAGGACCGCATGCGCCGCGAAAATCGCAAGACGCTGCTGCTCGGACCGAACTGCCCCGGCACCATCACGCCGGACGAACTGAAGATCGGCATCATGCCGGGCCACATTCACCGCAAGGGCCGCATCGGCGTGGTGTCGCGTTCGGGCACGCTGACGTACGAAGCGGTCGGCCAACTGACGGCGCTCGGCCTCGGCCAGTCGTCGGCGGTCGGCATCGGCGGCGATCCGATCAACGGTCTCAAGCACATCGACGTGATGAAGATGTTCAACGACGATCCGGAAACGGACGCCGTCATCATGATCGGCGAGATCGGCGGTCCGGACGAAGCGAACGCCGCTTACTGGATCAAGGACAACATGAAGAAGCCGGTCGTCGGCTTCATCGCGGGCGTGACGGCGCCTCCGGGCAAGCGCATGGGCCACGCTGGCGCGCTGATCTCGGGCGGCGCGGACACGGCGGACGCCAAGCTCGAAATCATGGACGCGTGCGGCATCAAGGTCACGAAGAACCCGTCCGAGATGGGCCGCCTGCTGAAGTCGGTGATCTAAGGCAGTCGGGCGCGTAACGCGAGGGTTTGGTACTCTTACTGAATCCTTTCGTTAAGGCGAATAAAAAGCGAGGGAGCGTTGGCTTCCTCGCTTTTTTGTTTCCGGTCACAGCTCGTTCTGCCCATGCTCGAATTTTTCTCGACGCTCCATTGGGGCGCGGTTCTGCAAATCATCGTCATCGACATTCTGCTCGGGGGCGACAACGCCGTCGTGATCGCGCTCGCGTGCCGCGATCTTCCCGCCACGCAGCGCACGCGCGGCATCGTGCTCGGCACACTCGGCGCTATAGTTTTGCGCGTCGTGCTGATCGCGTTCGCGGTCTTTCTGCTCGATATCCCGTTCCTCAAATTCCTTGGGGGCTTGCTGCTTCTGTGGATCGGCATGAAGCTCCTGCAACCCGGCCACGACGAGCCCGACATCGGTTCGTCGGACAAGCTCTGGGCGGCCGTCAAGACGATCATCGTCGCCGACGCGGTGATGAGTCTCGACAACGTAATCGCGATTGCGGGTGCGGCCGAGACCGCGGACCCGCAGCACCGCTTCGTGCTCGTCATTTTTGGGCTCGTCGTGAGCATTCCGCTGATCGTGTGGGGGAGCACGCTGGTGCTGAAGCTGCTCGACCGCTTCCCGATCGTCGTGCTGCTCGGCGCGGGCTTGCTTGGATGGATCGCGGGCGGACTCATCATCGACGATCCGTTCATCGACCGCTGGCCCGCGCTCAACACCGAAGCGGCGGGGTATGCCGCGCGCCTCGCGGGCGCAGCGCTCGTGATCGCGGCGGGCTGGCTGATGAAGCGCCGCGCGCTCGCGAGCACAGGCTGACTCCCCACGTACGCGGGCGTTAGCCGAATGGCCGACTGTCGCGGCCGTCGCGCTCTCCCTACCATCGAAGCGTTCGGTTCGCATGTCGCGGCCGACGCTTCGTGTCTTTCAGGGAGTGGCAATGACGAGCATGGCTTTGGATGTAAAGGCGTCGCGCGAGGGCGACGGCTTCGGTGCATGGCTGAAAGGCGCGCAGGCCGGCGCGCGCGGTTTTACGCTGATCGAGTTGATGATCGTGCTGGCGATCGTCGGCGTGGTCGCGGCTTACGCGATTCCCGCGTATCAGGACTATCTGTCGCGTAGCCGCGTGGGCGAGGGCATGTCGCTCGCGGCATCGGCGCGGCTCGCGGTGGCCGAGAACGCCGCGAGCGGCGCGGATCTGGCGAGCGCGTATGCGTCGCCGCCGGGCACGCGCAACATCGAGTCCATCCACGTCGACAGCGACAGCGGGCAGATCACGATCGCCTATACGACGCGCGTCGCGCCGGCCGGATCGAATACGCTCGTGCTCGTGCCTTCCGCGCCCGATAACGCCGAGACGCCGACGGCCCGCGTCGCGCTGACGCGCGGCTCGGTGCAGGCGGGCACGATCACGTGGGAATGCTTCGCGGCAGGCAAAGCGGCTTCGTCGCTGCCTGCGCCGGGCGCGGGACCTGCGCCCACGCAAGCCGCGACCCTGCCGGCCAATCTTGCGCCGCCCGAGTGCCGCGCCTGAGCGAATCGCACGCGGTGAAGAAGAAGGCATGAGCGCCGCGCGGGAACCGGTGGATTTCGTAGCATTTGCAGGTGCGCGGCGCACAGCGGACGCAAAGTTTTGTATAGTGCGCCGGTTCCCGACGTTCCCAGCCCCTCATGCCTTCCCAATTCGCGCGCTACCTTTGCTTTGCCGTTCTGTGTCTTGCGTTGACGATTCCGTTCGGCGTCGTCAACCACACGTATCCGATCCCGACGTTCTACGCCGAATACAGCGCGTTGGCCTTGTATCTCGCGCTCGGAGCCACAGTCGCCATACTCGTGCGCGTTTCGGAGCCGCGCGTGCCGTTCGCGTCGCCGGTGGTGGCGCTGATGCCGCTCGCGTTCGGCATCGTGCTGGTGGCGCAGACGGTGCTGCTGCCGGTCGCGCAGCCTTCGATGAACTGGCTCGGCGGCGCCTATCTGCTCGCATCGTTCGTGGCCGTGCATACGGGGTTCGGGCTGGTGCGCGCGGGGTTGTCGGAGAAGGCGTTGCGCATCGGCGCTGCCGCGTTGCTGGCGGGCGGCCTCTTCGCGGTGTTCTGCCAAACCGTGCAGTTGTTCCACATGGAAGCCCGGTTCGCGCCGTTCGTCGTGGCTTACAACGTCGCGACGGAACGGCGGCTCTTTGGCAACATGGCGCAGGCGAACCATCTCGCGACCGTCATCGCGTTCGGCCTGGCAGGGGCGATGTATCTTGTGCAGACGCGCCGCATGCCGGTGGTGATCTGGCTCGTGGTGTCGGCGGTGCTTTCGTTCGGGCTTGCGCTCACCGTGTCGCGCGGACCGTGGCTGCAAACGGCGGTGATCGTCGTCGCCGGATTCTGGATGGCCTTCATTCGCCGACGCCCCGGCGCGGCCGACGACCTCGACGGCCCGATCGGAAGCAAAGAGCGCGATGGACGCGAGGCGCGTGACGTCCGCGCTTGGGTCGTGCCGTTCGTGCTTGCCGTGCTGTTCGTGGCGGTCAATGCCGTGGTGCGCTGGGTGAACGTGCGCTATCAACTAGACCTCGCGCAGTCGGCGGCGGAGCGCATGCAGGACGCCAATCAGATCGCGCCGCGTCTCGCGTTGTGGAAGTACGGCTGGACGATGTTCAAGACGCATCCGCTGCTCGGCGTCGGCTGGGGCGAGTTTCCGCGTTACCAGTTCGACATGGTGCGCGAGCTCGGCGGCGTCGAGATTGCGAACAACGCGCACGATATCTTCATCGACCTGTTGGCGAAGACCGGGCTGCTCGGTGTGGCGGTGCTGGTGGCGGGCATCGTCTTGTGGCTGATTCGCGTGCTGCGGGCGCCGCACACGCCAGCGCGCGTGTTTGCGCTCTCGCTGCTGGGCGTGCTGATGATGCACGCGCTCGTCGAATATCCGCAGCAGTACATGTTCTTTCTGATGCCCGCGATGCTCGTGATCGGTCTTCTGGAGACGCGGCCGTTGCGGCTCGTGGCGCGGCCGGTGTCGTATGGCGTCTATGTCTTTCTCGTCGCGGCGGGTCTGATCGCGCTCTATCCGACGATGCGCGACTACAACCGCGCCGAGGTGCTGTACTACGGCTCGCGGCCCGCGGAGCAGTATCGCGACGATCCGTCGTTCCTGTTCGGCGCGTGGGGCGAGTATGGCGCGGCGACGCTGCTGCCGATGAACGCGCAGGACATCGAAGCGAAGCTGGCGGCGCATCGGCAGGCCATCGCGTTGCTGCCCGGCGAGACGGTGTTGCGCCGTTACGCGGTGTTGCAGGCGCTCGCGGGTCAGCGTAGTGAGGCAATGGATACGATGGCGCGTCTGCAAATCTTCGCGACGCAACTCCATGACTGGCCGACGCAGCTCGCGTCGGTGTATCGGACCGTCGATGAAATCGGTGCACCGTTGGCGGGTTTCAAGGCGGATCTGGTCAAGCGGTATGGGTCGCCGGAGGGCACCGATTCCCCCACGGACGACGACGCCGACGAATAAGCGCCGGCTCGGGCGCGGTTCAGGCGGATGGCTGCGAGTCCGCCACCCAGTCGCCCGACTTCCCGCCATGCTTTTCCATCACGCGCACGTTCGTGATGGTCATGCCGCGATCCACGGCCTTGCACATGTCGTAGATGGTCAGCAGGCCGACTTGCACGGCGGTGAGCGCCTCCATCTCGACGCCCGTGCGCCCCACGGTCTCGACGCGCACTTCGCAATGCACGCCGGGCAGCGCGTCATCGACGGAAAACTCGACGGCCACGCGCGTCAGGGCAAGCGGATGACACAGCGGGATCAGATCGGCGGTGCGCTTCGCGCCCTGGATGGCGGCGATGCGCGCGACGCCGAGCACATCGCCCTTTTTCGCGCGTCCTTCGCGGATCAGCGCGAGCGTGTCGTCGCGCATGACGATGGAGCCGCGCGCCACCGCGATGCGCCGCGTCTCGTTCTTGCCGCCGACATCAACCATGTGCGCCTCGCCGGCGGCATCGAAATGTGTGAGTCCGGACATAGCGTCTCCTTGCAGTGGGCGCTTATCTTACCAGCGGGGTCCGCGGCGAAATCGGCGCGAAGCCGTGTCCATACGTACCGCCGCCCGCGCAACACTTGATACGATAAGCGCGTTTCCGTCCTCACGCTGACCGCCGGCGACGCTCCGGCTTCGCGCCATGCTCTTGAATCGTCCGAGCCGCGGGCTCGTGTTCGCCTTGTGCCTCAGTCTCGCCATGCCGCCGTTCGCTGCGGCGCAGGCCGGCGCGAGCGCGGGTCGTGGGGGGAATGAGGCGAGCGCGGCGAAGGCGATGAACGGGACGAATCTCGCGACCGGGACGACCGGGACGAACGCGACGAGCGCGGCCAACGGTGGAAAAGCCGCGAACGCAATCAACGCGGCCAACGGGACAGCCGCGACAACATCGACGACCTCGGTCAAGGCGGCAAGCTTTGCCACCAGTGGAGCAGCGACAACCGCGACGAGCGCGACAACCACGACCAACGCGATCGGGATGAACGCGACGAGCGCGGCCAACGGTGGAAAAGCGGCGAACGCAATCAACGCGGCCAACGGGACAGCCGCGACGACATCGACGACCTCGGTCAAGGCGGCAAGCTTTGCCACCAGTAGAGCAGCGACAACCGCGACGAGCGCGACAACCACGACCAACGCGACCACCACGACCAACGCGATCAATACAGCCACTGCGACCAAGGCGACAACCGCGACCAACGCGACGAACACGACGAACACGACGAACGCAACGGCCCGAGCAAGCGTGGCGAACGCAGTGACCACGGCAGCCACGGCAAATGGAACAAATGGGGAAAGCCGCGCGAACGCAACAAACGCAACCTACCCAACAAACGCGACGAACCGGCCGAATGCCGGGAATGCAACCAACGCGGCGAACGCAACCTCGCAGCCCCCCACAACCTCCACCGCCAGCACACCACCCAACACCGTCGCTGACGGCATCTTCGGCGTCTACGGCGGAGCCGAAAGCCGCTTCGCCAATCGGCCGGGCGCGATGGCGGGCCTGCGCGCGCCGCTGTCGTCCGTGCAACTGCCGGATCTGGGCGACGGCTCCGGCGGCACGCTCTCGCCTCAGGCGGAGCGCAAGCTCGGCGAGCGGATGATGCGCGAAGTCCGCGCCGATCCCGACTACCTCGATGACTGGCTGATCCGCGATTACCTCGACTCCATCGCATCGAAGCTCTCCGCCGCCGCCGCGACGCAGTACCTCGGCGGCTATCGTCCGGACTTCGAACTCTTCGCCGTGCGCGATGCGCAGATCAACGCGTTCTCGATGCCGGGCGGCTTCGTCGGCGTCAACACGGGGCTGATCTCGGCGACGCAGACGGAATCGGAACTCGCGTCCGTCGTCGGACACGAGATGGGGCACGTGCTCCAGCGCCACATCGCGCGCATGATCGGCGCGCAGGAAAAGAGCGGGTACGCCGCGCTCGCGGCCATGCTCGCCGGGCTGCTGGCGGGCGTCATGACGCACAGCGGCGATCTCGGCATGGGCATCGCGATGGGCGGACAGGCCTTCGCTGTCGATAACCAGCTGCGCTTCTCACGCGCCGCCGAGCACGAGGCGGACCGCGTCGGCTTTCAGATGCTCGCGGCCGCCGGCTACGATCCTTACGCGATGACCGCGTTCTTCGAGCGGCTCGACCGCGCGTCGATGGCCGATAACGGCGTGCCGGCTTACGCGCGCACGCATCCGCTGACGACCGAGCGGATCGCCGACATGGAGGACCGCGCGCGACGCGTGCCGTACCGGCAGCCGCGGCAGTCGCCGGAATACGCGTTCGTGCGTGCGCGCTCGCGCGTGCTTCAGGTGAACTATGCGAGCGACTATCGCGAGGTCGCGAGCCGTCTCAAGTCCGAAATCGACGACCAGACCGCGCTCAATCCCGCCGCGAACTGGTACGGCATCGCGCTCGCGCGTTCGCTGATGGGCGATTACGACGCCGCCAACGATGCGCTCGCCAACGCGCGGCGGCTCTTCGAAGGCGAGGAGGCGAGCGCGGCGGCGGCTTCCGTGCAGGCGCGGCGCGAACTGGCGCAGACGGTCGAGGGCGGCCCAGCTAAGAGCCCGCGGGCTTCCGGAGCCAGTGCAGCGTCGGGCGCGCGCAGCGAAAGCAAGCCCCACGCACAGGGGCAAAAGCGTGCGTCGAGCACGCAAAGCGAAAGCCTTGCCGCATCGTCGCGATTTGGCGCTTCGGCTCCGGCGGCGGGCATTGGCACCGGAATCGAAGCTTCGCGTGCGCCTGCGGGTGGCGACGAAGTGCCACCTTCCCAAGCGGCCAACGTTCGCGACGCGTCCGTTTCGGCGGCCAACGCTCGGGGCGGAATGCAAGCTGCGCGTGCTCCTGTTCGCGGCGAGGACGTGCCACCTTCTCAAGCGGTCAACCTTCGCGACGCGTTCACAACCAACGCCGCCCCGCACTCGACGCCACAAACGCCCGCGCCCGCGGCCCCCTCCGCCCCGGCCGTCTCGATGTCTTCGCTTCTGAGCAGCAGCGCATACGGTGCGCTGAACGCGCCCAACGCCGAGAGCGCCGCGCCTGCCGCGGCAAGCGGCCCCATCGCGCTCCCGCCCGTGCGCGTGACCGCCCACGAAGCCGCCCGCAGCACCGCGAGCCTCGACGTGCTCGCCGCCGACATCGCGCGTCGAGCGGGCCGTTACGACGACGCCGTGCGCCTCGCCGACATCGCTCAGACGCGCTGGCCGAACTCGCACGCGGCGATCGACGCGCATCTGCAAGCGCTGATGGCCGCGCATCGCTACGAGGAAGCGCAGACGCTCGCGCGCCGCGAAACGCGCGCAGAACCGGCGCGCGGGGACTGGTGGCTGTATTTGGCGCAGGCGAGCGCGGGCTTGAACGATCCGCTGCGCCAGCATCAGGCGATGGCCGAGAAACTGGCGCTCGACGGCGCGTGGCCGTCCGCCATTCGCCAGTTGAAGGAAGCACGCGATGTCAAAACCGCGAGCTTCTACGATCTCTCGACGATTTCCGCGCGGCTGCGCGATTTCGAGGCACGCTACAAGGAAGAGCGCGACGAAGAGAAAAGGAGCTGACGCTTCAGGCTTTGGATGCCGCGCGCGCAGCCGGACTGGCGACGAAACCGAAGCGCGACTCGACGTCGGCGCGTGCGATAGGCTGTAACGGCAGATCGGCTCCGTCGCGCCAATGGAAGACGCCGCCGCGCGACGCGTCATCGAACGTCGCGTGGCTCGAAAACAGATCGAGATCGTGATCGTGCAGGGCGGCAACGCGCGGCGGCGTAGCAGCGTCGGAAAAGAGCAGGGCGCCTTCGTCGTCGAGAAACGCGTGTGCCGGCTCGAACGGTGCGCCGGTGTGGTCAGTCAGCCGCAATGCGCCGTCCATCGCGGAAAGACGCACGATCCACGGCGTATAGGCCAGTTCCACATACACGCGCTGCGGCCCGTTTTGAAAAAACCACTGGCCGTCCGGGTCGCGCTCGTAATTGCGGTTGATGAAGCCGATCAGCGCTTCGTGGCGAATGGCATCGCCGAGCGCGCCCGCGGCCTGCGCCGCCTCGTCGCGCATGCGCCACTGACCGCGCCGGTCCAGCAACAGCCAGCCCGTGCAATGCGGAACGTTCGGCCACTTGGCCAGCGCCTGCTTGACGATCTCATCCATGATTCATTCGCCCGGAAGAAAATGTTCGAGGTAGCCGAACACGCGCGACGACAGCCAGTCGATGCGTCCCGGAAACGGCCCCGTCATGAAGCCGACATGGCCGCCGTGGTTCGGCTGATCGAGCGTGACGGACGCCGACACTTCGGCCTGCGAAGGCAGCGCGCGCTCGGGCAGGAACGGATCGTTGCGGGCGTTCAAGACGAGCGCCGGCACTTCGATGCGGTTCAGATGCGCGCGGATGGTCGCCGTCGTCCAGTAATGATCGGCATCGCGAAAACCGTGCAGCGGCGCGGTCACGACGTTGTCGAATTCATAGAGCGTGCGCGCGGCGAGCACGGCGTGGCGGTCATATAGACCCGGAAACTGGTCGAGCTTCGCGAGCGCCTTCTTCTTGAGCGACTTCAGGAAGCTGCGCGTGTAGACCATGCCGAAGCCTTGCGAGATCGCCTGACCGCCCGCGTGGACATCGAGCGGCGCCGAAATGGCGGCGGCCGCGCTGATAATCGAAGCGTCCGCGCCGCGCTCGCATAGCCAATGCAAAAGCACATTGCCGCCGAGCGACACGCCCGCCGCGACGATCGGGCCCGCATGCCTTTCGCGCAGACGCCGCAAGATCCAGTCGACTTCCGCGCTATCGGCGAGGTGATAAAAGCGCGGCAGCCGGTTCATCGGCCCGCTGCAACTGCGAAAGTGCGGCACCACGCCGTGCCAGCCGCGCGCATGGGCGGCGGCCATCATCGTGCGGGCGTAGTGGGAGTCGGAGTTGCCTTCGAGGCCATGAAACAGCACGAAAAGCGGCGCGGTCGATGCCGGGCGCGTTGCGTCATCGTGCGCGAGCCAGTCCACGTCGATGAAATCGCCGTCCGGCGTATCCCAGCGTTCGCGCCGATAACGCACCGCCGGCTTGCGCCCGAAGAGCGCGGGCACGATGGTTTGCGCGTGACTTGTCGGCAGCCAGCGCGGCGCGCTGTAGAGCCATTGCGAGACGGGTTCGGCGAGCACGCTGCCCGCGGCCTGCGCGGTTTCCTTCAGCGCGACGGCGGGCGCCTTGTCCACGAACGACGAATCGTGTTTCAACAACGGATCGCGCTTCATGGCCTTCTCCCCGGCGAACGTCTTTTCTATGCTTCGTGACTGCGGTATTTCAGTGCAACGGTCCCTGCCCGTGACGCAGCTTCGCGGCGAACTGGCCGGCCGCTTCCATCGGCATTTCGCTCGCGTGAATGTGCGCAATGCGCCATTCGCCGCGTTCGTGGACCATCACGTAAGTCGAGAAAATCATGCGCGGCGCGGCGGTCCCGGCCGGCTGATGCGCCTCCGCGATTGCATACACGACCGTGCCGAGGCTGTCGTACACGCGAATATCGAGCGGCTCGATGCTGACGGCCTGCGCGCCGAACTGCTTGCCGAGGCCCGCGCGAATGCTTTCGAGGCCATGCAGATGCGTGCCGTCCGCGCAGATGCAGGTGGCGAACTCCTCGTCGATCCAAAGCGACATCACAGCGTCGATGCTGTTGTCCGCGACAGCCTGATAGTAAGCGTTGAGAGTGTCGGCGGCGGCTTCGAATAGGCGGGCGAAACGTGGCATGGGCTCGTGGGTCTCTGGCATTCGCGCGCAACGCCGTGTCACGATGGCGTGCCGCATCGGTCATGGTTCAAAGCATGCCTCCGTTCGGAGACACTCGCGTGTCCGCGCCCGCACACGAAAGTGCCGATGCCGCCGCAAAGCCGCCGCGGCAGGGCAGGCGTGACGCAGGGCAGGCGCGACGCCTTAGCGATGCGCGAGCAACATGCCGCGCAGATCGGCGAAAACCTGTTCGGCAGAGAGTTCGCGCAGGCAGTTCAGATGGCCGAGCGGACACTCGCGGGAAAAGCACGGACTGCACTCAAGATGAAGCCATTGTACCTTTGCGACGTCGGACAAGGGCGGCGTGTGGCGCGGATCGGTGGAGCCGTACACCGCGACGAGCGGACGTTTGAGCGCCGCCGCCACGTGCATCAGGCCGGAGTCGTTGGTGACGACCGCGCTCGCCCGGGCGATCAGCGCGCACGCTTCGCCGAGCGATGTCTGGCCGCACAGGTTGCGCACGTTCGGCGCGCGCTCCGCGATGGCCTGCGCGGCCGCCGAATCTTTCTTCGATCCGAGCGCGACGATGCGGGCATACGGAAACGACTGCGCGACGAACTGCGCGAGCGACGCGAAGTGCTCGGGCGGCCAGCGCTTGGCCGGGCCGTACTCCGCGCCGGGGCAGAACACGACGAGCGGCGCGCGCGTATCCAGATTGAAGCGCGCCGACACGCGCGCCGCTTCGTTCGGATCGGCTTCGAGGCGCGGCACGGGCAAAAGCGGCGCGTCGCTTGCCGCTGCGTCGTGAGCCTGCGCGTAGCGGTCGATGAACGGCAGCTTCGCGCCCGGCGCATAGGCGAGGGCGGCATACTGCGCGGTCATCGGCGGGCGCTCGGTCTTCGGCGGATTCGGATGGCGCACGTTCAAGAGCCCGTAACGCGCCTCGCCCTTGTAGCCGATGCGCAGCCGGATGCCCGCCATCCACGGAATCAGCGCGGACTTGGCGGAATTGGGCAGCACGTACGCGGCGTCGTAGCCGACATCGCGCAGGTCGCTCGCGAGCTGCCAGCGGCGCAGCAGTTGCAGCTTGCCGTGCGCGAGATCCGTCGCGTAGACGTCGCGGATTTCCGGCATGCGTTCGAGCACGGGCGCGACCCAGGTCGGCGCGACGGCATCGATTGCGATGCGCGGATGATGCTTTCGCAAAAGCGTGAACAGCGGCTGCGCCATCAACGCGTCACCGATCCAGTTCGGTGCTATAACCAGCGCACGGCGCATCAGTCGTTTTCCGATCTCAAAATAGTGGCGGCTCGCCGCATTGGGCGGCGGGACGTCGGTCGTGTGGTGTCATGGCGCGGCGGCCATGCGGCGAAAAGAAGCGAGAGCGAACGAAAGCGCGCGCTCGGGAGAACCCGGAACGCGCGCATCGACGACGCTCGGAGAGTGCTTCGGCGAGCTTAGTGGCCTTTGACGACTTCGCCGTCCTTCAGCTTGTAGCGCGTGCCGCAATACGGGCAGCGCGCTTCGCCGTGCGTCACGTCGAGGAACACGCGGGGATGCGCGCTCCAGCGTTGCATCTTCGGATTTGGGCAGAACGCGGGGATATCTTTCGCCGACAATTCCACCAGCGGCATTTCCTTCAGGTCGCTCATTGCTATCTCTTTCAATGTCGTTCGTTGCTGTCGTCTGTGGCGCGAGGGCAGCGCGGCCCTCGCGGCGTCAGACTTTCGCGAGCCAGCTCGCGTACTTTTCGTTCTTGCCGCCGACCACGTCGAAGAACGCGCTTTGCAGCTTCTCCGTGATCGGGCCGCGCTTGCCCTCGCCGATGGTGCGATTGTCGAGTTCGCGGATGGGCGTGACTTCGGCGGCCGTGCCGGTGAAGAACGCTTCGTCGCACGTATAGACTTCGTCGCGCGTGATGCGTTTCTCGATGACCGGGATGCCGAAGTCGCGCGCCAGCGTGATGACCGTGTCGCGCGTGATGCCGTCGAGGCACGACGACAAGTCCGGCGTGTACAGCTTGCCGTTGTTCACGAGGAAGAAGTTTTCGCCGGAGCCTTCGGACACGTAGCCGTCCACGTCGAGCAGCAGGGCTTCGTCGTAGCCGTCGGTGACGGCTTCCTGATTCGCGAGAATCGAGTTCACGTACCAGCCGGACGCCTTCGCGCGCACCATCGACACGTTGACGTGATGGCGCGTGAACGACGACGTCTTCACTCGGATGCCCTTCGCGAGCCCGTCTTCGCCGAGATACGCGCCCCACGGCCACGCGGCGATGGCCACGTGAATGGTGTTGCCCTTGGCCGAGACGCCGAGCTTTTCTGAGCCGACCCAGATGATCGGGCGGATATAGCACGATTCGAGCTTGTTCTCGCGCACGACTTGGAGTTGCGCGGCTTCGAGCGTCGCGTGATCGAACGGGACTTCCATCTGGAAGATTTTCGCCGAGTTCAGAAGGCGCTTGGTGTGCTCCTTCAGGCGGAAAATGGCCGTTCCCTGGGCCGTCTTGTACGCGCGCACGCCCTCGAATACGCCCATGCCGTAGTGCAGCGTGTGCGTCAGAACGTGGATGTTGGCGTCTCGCCAGTCGATGAGCTTGCCATCCATCCAGATCTTGCCGTCGCGGTCGGCCATTGACATACGGTTCTCCTAGCTGTCTCGTTCAGAAATTCGATGAATCCGGGTGAATCTTGGGGTGAATCTCCGGGTGAATCTTCCTATTCCGCGCGTTGCCGACACCGCCGGCTGCAAGAGCGGTCAAAGTTCGTCATTTTAGCGTCTTTTCGCGATCAAACCGGATGGGAAGCGCCTTTCACGCCGCTATACTTTGCCTTTCGCCGCGAACCGGCAAAGTCGCCCGAAAGCGTCGTGCCGACCCGGCAAGCGGCAAGCTGCGCCGAGTCGTCCGTTTTTCGCGGTGCCGGCGCGCGGCGTTTCCACATATCGTCATCGCGGCAACCCGGCCGCGCACCCTTGCATGCTCCACCGGCTATCCGACACGAATCGCCGCGCATTTCTCGACGGTGCCCGCGCTTTCTCTCCCGCCTTCATGGCGACGTTCTCGTGGGGGCTCGTCACCGGCGTCGCCATGACGAAATCGGTGCTCACGGTGCCGCAGGCGCTCGGCATGTCGCTCGCGGTGTACGCCGGGTCGTCGCAACTCGCCGTGCTGCCGCTCTTGGCCGCCAGGCTGCCGCTCTGGACCGTGCTCCTCACCGCCGCGATGGTGAATCTGCGCTTCGTCATCTTCAGCGCGGGGCTCGCGCCGCACTTCTCCTATCTGCCGATGTGGCGGCGCCTCGCGATCGGCTACTGCAACGGCGACATCATCTATCTGATGTTCTCCGCGCGGAATTTCCCCGTCGGCCGGCAGCCCGGCAAGGAAGCGTTCTTCTGGGGACTCGCGCTCACGTGCTGGCTCGCGTGGCAGGCGTCGTCGGTGGCGGGGATTCTGCTCGCGAGCCTCATCCCCGACAACTGGGGGCTGGAACTGGCGGGAACGCTGGCGCTGATTCCGCTGATCGTCTCCGCGATCGCCACGCGCTCGACGCTCGCCGCGGTCGTCGTCGCGAGCGTCGTCGCGCTGCTCGCGTTCCATCTGCCGTATCGCTTCGGCTTGCCGCTCGCGGTGCTCGCCGCGCTGCTGGCCGGCACGCTCGCCGATCTGATCGCGGAACGGGCGCGCCCGGCGGCTCTGCGTTCAAGCGACGCCGAAGCGCCCGCCGCGCCGGATGCAGCGGCCGAGCCCGACCCCGCGAGGCCCGCGCGATGACCACGCTCCAGATCTGGCTCGCGATTCTCGGCATGGGCGTGGTGACCGCGGCGACGCGCGCGTTCTTCCTGATCGGCGGCGAGCGCACCGTGCTGCCGCCGCGCGTGCAACGCGTGCTGCGCTACGCGCCGGCCGCCGCGCTGGCGGGCGTCGTCGTGCCCGACGTGCTCGAAACGTCCGCCGGCTTCTCTATCGCGTTCTCGAATCATGCGGTGTGGGCGTCGCTCGCCGGCCTCGCATATTACGTGTGGCGGCGCGGCATGATGGGCACCATCGCGGTCGGCATGATCGTTTTCACGCTGCTGCGCCTCGCCGCGTGAGGCGCGCTGCGCGCCAAATACGCATCATCAACAATCACCGGCTAAAAGCGGGCGGGGTGATCGGTTAAAATGTCGGTCTTTCCTGTCGCATGGAGCGAGGTCGAAAGTGAGTCCGGCAGTCACCGCAACGGTTCCGAAGCTCGCCGCCTCCGGCTTGTCCGCTGCGTCCGTGTCTGCGCGCTTGGCGCGTATCTTTGTCCGCGTCTCACTTCACTCGACCCTCGGCACGTTCGCGCGACAGACGCTGTCCGCTCGTTTCGCTTGCGCGTCGTTCAGTTCCCAGTTTCGGTTTTCAGGCCTCGCGCCAAACTCTCAACGAACCGGCCGGCGCTCGTCCGGCCATCTTCGCCCGAACCGCTTTTCTGACTAACGTTGACTCCCATGACGAAAGTACTGCGTTTCACCGATCTGATCGCCGAAGGCAAAGTCTCCGGCAAGCGCGTGTTCATCCGCGCGGACCTCAACGTGCCGCAGGACGATGCCGGCAACATCACCGAGGACACGCGCGTGCGCGCCTCGGTCCCGGCGATCAAGGCGGCGCTCGATGCCGGCGCGGCCGTGATGGTCACGTCGCATCTGGGCCGCCCGACCGAAGGCCAGTTCAAGCCGGAAGACTCGCTCGCGCCAGTCGCGGCGCGTCTCGCGGAACTGCTCGGCCGCGACGTGCCGCTCGTCGCCGACTGGGTGGATGGCGTCGACGTGCAGCCGGGTAATGTCGTGCTGCTTGAAAACTGCCGCTGCAACAAGGGCGAGAAGAAGAACGACGACGGCCTCGCGCAGAAGCTCGCGAAGCTCTGCGACATTTATGTGAACGACGCCTTCGGCACCGCGCACCGCGCCGAAGCGACCACGCACGGCATCGCCAAGTACGCGCCCGTCGCGTGCGCCGGTCCGCTGCTCGCCGCCGAACTCGACGCGCTCGGCAAGGCGCTCGGCAACCCGAAGCGCCCGCTCGTGGCCATCGTCGCCGGTTCGAAAGTGTCGACCAAGCTCACCATTCTGAAGTCGCTCGCCGAGAAGGTCGATCAGCTGATCGTCGGCGGCGGCATCGCGAACACGTTCATGCTGGCGTCGGGGCTCAAGATCGGCAAGTCGCTCGCCGAAGCCGATCTCGTCGGCGAGGCGAAGGAGATCATCGGAGAGGCGCGTGCGCGCGGCGCATCGGTGCCCATTCCGAGCGATGTCGTGACCGCGAAGGAATTCGCCGCGACCGCGAAGGCCGAAACGAAGCCCGTCGCCGATATCGCCGACGACGACATGATTCTCGATATCGGCCCGGATACCGCCAACGCGCTCGCCGCGCAGCTCGCGACGGCGGGCACCATCGTATGGAACGGCCCGGTCGGCGTGTTCGAATTCGACCAGTTCGGCAACGGCACGAAGACGCTGGCGCAGGCCATCGCGAATTCGTCGGCGTTCTCGATCGCGGGCGGCGGCGACACGCTCGCGGCCATCGCGAAGTACGGCATCCACGACAAGGTCAGCTACATCTCGACCGGCGGCGGCGCGTTCCTCGAGTTCCTCGAAGGCAAGACGCTGCCGGCGGTGGAAGTGCTCGAGTCGCGGGCGTAACGCCGGGTGACGGCCCGAGACAATCCGGCGAAAGCAGCAAGGAAGGGCGCGCACGCAGCCGGCGGCGCGCAAGCGGATGTCATCGACAACGGCAGTCAACCCGATGCCGCCGCCGTTGCGGCTGTCGTCATCGCGGAGGCGGCTCTGAGTCAAGAGCCGCATGTGGAAGAACAGACGGCTGCTGTCGTCACCATCGGCGGCATGCCCGTTCATGCCGCGCAGCCCATCGATAAAGCGACGCCGGCACGAACCGGCGCGCGCGCGCAGCCAGTGAGCAACACGTCACTGCAAGCGCAACGTGCTCGCAGCCTGGTTACGGCCGTTCCCAAAGAGACGAGGAAAGACATGCATCGCGCCACCAAGATTGTCGCCACCATCGGTCCGGCGTCGAGTAATCCGGACATCCTGCTGCAGATGATGCAGGCCGGGCTCGACGTCGTTCGCTTCAACTTCTCGCACGGCACCGCCGACGATCATCGCCAGCGCGCCGAGTGGGTGCGCGAGGCGGCGCGGCAGGTCGGCCGCGAAGTCGCGATCATGGCGGACCTGCAAGGCCCGAAGATTCGCGTCGGCAAGTTCGAGAACGGCAAGACCATGCTGGTCGCGGGCAACACGTTCATCCTCGATGCGAACTGCGAGATGGGCAACAACGATCGCGTCGGCCTCGACTACAAGGACTTGCCGCGCGATCTGCGCGCAGGCGACGTGCTTCTGCTCAACGACGGCCTGATCGTGCTCGACGTGACGCGCGTGATCGGCGAGGAGATTCACACGACCGTGAAGGTCGGCGGCGAGCTGTCGAACAACAAGGGCATCAACCGGCAGGGCGGCGGGCTGACCGCGCCCGCGCTGACCGAAAAGGACATGGAGGACATCAAGACGGCGATGTCGCTCGGCGCGGATTTCGTCGCGGTGTCGTTCCCGAAGAACGCGACGGACATGGAAATGGCGCGGCAACTGGCGAACATCGCCGGCGCGCCGTACGGCATCAAGCCGAAGATGATCGCGAAGATCGAGCGCGCCGAGGCCATTCCGGCGCTGCAAGGCATTCTGGATGCGTCCGACGGCATCATGGTCGCGCGCGGCGATCTGGCGGTGGAAGTGGGCAACGCGGCAGTGCCCGCGCTGCAAAAGCGCATGATCCGCATGGCGCGCGAGTCGAACAAGCTCGTGATCACGGCCACGCAGATGATGGAATCGATGATTCACGCGCCCGTGCCGACCCGCGCCGAAGTCTCCGACGTGGCGAACGCCGTGCTCGACGGCACCGACGCCGTCATGCTTTCCGCCGAAACGGCGGCGGGCAAGTATCCGGTGACGACCATCGAAACGATGGCGGCCGTGTGCATCGAAGCGGAGAAGTCCGAGGAATCGCAACTGGACCGCGATTTTCTGGACCGCACGTTCACGCGCATCGACCAGTCGATCGCGATGGGCGCCTTGTTCACCGCATTCCATCTGGGCGCGAAGGCCGTTGTCGCGCTCACCGAATCCGGCTCGACGGCGCTGTGGATGTCGCGTCACTGGACGCATGTGCCGATCTTCGCGCTGACGCCGCGCGTGGGCAGCGAGCGGACGATGGCGCTGTATCGCAACGTCACGCCGCTGCATCTCGACACCAACATGGATCGCGATACGGCGCTCAATCAGGCGCTCGAAGTGGTCGTGTCCAAAGGCTATGCGGCGCGCGGCGACATGGTCGTGCTCACCGTCGGCGAGCCGATGGGACAGGCGGGCGGCACGAACACGCTGAAGATCGTGCGCGTCGGCGACCATTTCTGATCGACGCGTTCGACGTATGGCAAGGCGTTCGCGGTTCGGTCCGCGAACGCCGAATAGCGCGCCAAGGCCGGAAGCTGCCGACAAGCTCGAAAGAAGCGAAGAGCAGAACCGTGCGCGCGAGGATTTCGTTACACGTCCTGGAGTTTCTCAATGCCTCTCGTATCAATGCGTCAACTGCTGGATCACGCAGCCGAACACGGCTACGGTCTCCCGGCATTCAACGTGAACAATCTGGAACAGGTGCAGGCCATCATGTCGGCGGCGAACGAAGTCAACGCGCCCGTCATCATGCAGGCGTCGGCCGGCGCGCGGAAGTACGCGGGCGAAGCGTTTCTGCGGCATCTGATCGAAGCGGCCGTGGAGTCGTACCCGCACATTCCGGTCGTGATGCATCAGGATCACGGACAGTCGCCGGCGGTGTGCATGGCGGCGATCCGCTCCGGTTTCACGAGCGTGATGATGGATGGCTCGCTCGAAGCCGACGGCAAGACCGTCGCGTCGTATGAGTACAACGTCGATGTGTCGCGCAAGGTCGTCGAGTTCTCGCATTCCATCGGCGTCACGGTCGAAGCCGAACTCGGCGTGCTGGGTTCGCTGGAAACCATGAAGGGCGACAAGGAAGACGGCCACGGCGCGGAAGGCACGATGACGCGCGAGCAGTTGCTCACCGACGTCGAGCAGGCCGCCGATTTCGTAAAGCTCACGCAGTGCGATGCGCTCGCCATTGCCATCGGCACGTCGCACGGCGCGTACAAGTTCTCGAAGAAGCCGACCGGCGATGTCCTCGCGATCGACCGCATCAAGGCAATTCACCAGCGCATTCCGAACACGCATCTGGTGATGCACGGTTCGTCGTCGGTGCCGCAGGAGTTGCTGGCCGAAATCCGCGAATTCGGCGGCGACATGAAGGAAACGTACGGCGTGCCGGTCGAGGAGATTCAGGAAGGCATCAAGCACGGTGTGCGCAAGGTGAATATCGACACGGACCTGCGTCTCGCGATTACCGGCGCGATTCGCCGTTATCTGTTCGAAAATCCGTCGAAGTTCGATCCGCGCGACTATCTGAAGCCCGCGCGCGAGGCAGCGAAAGAAATCTGCCGTCAGCGGTACATGCAGTTCGGCTGCGAGGGCATGGCGGGCAAGATCAAGCCCGTCACGCTCGACAAGATGGCCGAGAAGTACAAATCCGGCGAACTCGCGCAGATTGTCCGGTGAGCGGCGCAGGTCTGAATTAAGCCCGCTTCATTTGTAAAGTAAAATCAACGGGTTACGGCGACGGGACCCGTTCGCTTTTTTCCATCGCCGCCGCGCCAGGCTCGCGGCGGCGATTCACTTTTTTCGGCACCTTTTCGGTACATGACGATGTCCACGCTCTACGAATCCACGATCAAATCGCTGCCGCTGCTCGGCCGTGGCAAGGTCCGCGACAACTACGCCGTCGGCAACGACAAGCTGCTGATCGTGACCACCGACCGCCTTTCCGCCTTCGACGTCGTGATGGGCGAGCCGATTCCGAACAAGGGCCGCGTGCTCAATCAGATGGCCGATTTCTGGTTCGAAAAGCTCGGCCATATCGTGCCGAACCACAACACGGGCATCGATCCCGCCTCGGTGGTCGCGCCGGACGAAGTCGAGCAGGTGAAGGGCCGCGCGGTCGTCGTGAAGCGCCTGGAACCGATTCTGGTCGAAGCGGTGGTGCGCGGCTATCTCGCGGGCAGCGGCTGGAAGGATTATCAGGCGACGGGCGCCGTATGCGGCGTGCAACTGCCGCCGGGCCTGCAAAACGCCGAGAAGCTGCCAGAGCCGATCTTCACGCCGGCGGCGAAGGCCGAGATGGGCCACCACGACGAAAACATCACCTACGACGAGATGGAGCGCCGCATCGGCACGGAGCTGTCGGCGACCATCAAGCGCATCTCCATTCAGCTGTACAAGGAAGCGGCCGAATACGCGGCCACGCGCGGCATCATCATCGCGGATACGAAGTTCGAATTCGGCCTCGACAACAAGGGCGAACTGTTTCTGATGGACGAAGTGCTCACCGCCGATTCCTCGCGCTTCTGGCCGGCGGACGGCTACACGGTGGGCACGAATCCGCCGTCGTTCGACAAGCAGTTCGTGCGCGACTGGCTCGAAACGCAGCCGTGGAAGAAGGAGCCGCCCGCGCCGAAGCTGCCGGAAGACGTGATCGCGAAGACGTCGGAGAAGTATCAGGAAGCGCTGCAACGCATCACGGGCAAGACGCTGTCGTAATGTCGGCACGCGCGCCGTGGCACCGACACCGGCACGGCGCGCTCGGATCGAGGGAAAAGCAATGAGCGAAGTACAGACCGGAGCGCATGCGCACGACGCGCCGCTCGTCGGCGTGTTGATGGGCTCCAGTTCCGACTGGGACGTGATGAAGAACGCGGTCGCGATGCTGCAGGAGTTCGGCGTGCCATACGAGGCGAGGGTCGTCTCCGCGCACCGCATGCCGGACGAGATGTTCGCGTACGCGGAAAACGCGCGGCAACGCGGCCTGCGCGCGATCATCGCGGGCGCGGGCGGCGCGGCGCATTTGCCGGGCATGCTCGCTGCGAAGACGACGGTGCCCGTGCTCGGCGTACCGGTGGCGAGCAAGTATCTGAAGGGCGTCGATTCGCTGCATTCGATCGTGCAGATGCCCAAAGGCGTGCCCGTTGCGACGTTTGCAATCGGCGAGGCGGGCGCGGCGAATGCGGCGCTCTTCGCGGTATCCATTTTGAGCGTGACGGATGCCCGCTATGCCGAGGCGCTCGCCGCGTTTCGCGTGAAGCAGAATCAGGCCGCGCACGACATGACGCTGCCGCCGCTCTGAGCGTTCCGTTGACCGAGCCGCGCGCGGCGCGCGGCGTCGGCGAAACTCCCCATACAGGTTATCGGCCAGCCCCACGATGAACCCACACAACTCCCCGAATTCCCCCATTCTGCCGGGCGCGTGGCTCGGCATGGTCGGCGGCGGCCAGCTCGGCCGCATGTTCTGCTTCGCGGCGCAATCCATGGGCTATCGCGTGGCCGTGCTCGATCCGGACGAAACGAGTCCGGCAGGCGCGGTCGCGGATCGCCATATCCGCGCCGCCTACGACGACGAAACCGCGCTCACCGAGCTCGGCCGGCTGTGCGCGGCGGTATCGACCGAATTCGAGAACGTGCCGTCCACGAGCCTCGATTTCCTGGCGTCGCTCACGTTCGTGAGTCCGGCGGCGAGTTGCGTCGCGATTGCGCAGGATCGCGTCGCCGAGAAGCGTTTCATCGCGGGAGCCGGCGTGCCGGTCGCGCCGCACGTGGTGATCGAATCGCCGGAAGCACTCGCCGCGCTCACCGACGATGAAATCGCCGCCGTGCTGCCGGGCATTCTCAAGACGGCGCGCCTCGGTTACGACGGCAAAGGCCAGGTCAGCGTGCGCAACGTGGAAGAAGTGCGCACGGCGTACGGCTCGTTGTCGGGCGTGCCGTGCGTGCTGGAAAAGCGCATGCCGCTGAAATACGAAGTGTCGGTGCTGATCGCGCGCAGCGGCGACGGCAAGTCCGCCGTGTTTCCGCTTGCGCAGAACACGCACGTGAACGGGATTCTCGCGAAGACCGTGGTGCCCGCGCCGGACGCGTCGGACGCGCTCGTCGCGCAGGCGCAGGACGCGGCGCTCACCATCGCCGCGAAGCTCGGCTACGTGGGCGTGCTGTGCGTCGAATTCTTCGTGCTGGAAGACGGCTCGCTGATCGCGAACGAAATGGCGCCGCGTCCGCACAATTCCGGCCACTACACGGTCGATGCCTGCGCCACGAGCCAGTTCGAGCAGCAGGTCCGCGCGAT
Source organism: Caballeronia sp. AZ10_KS36 (assembly GCF_023631105.1). Taxonomy (NCBI): domain Bacteria; kingdom Pseudomonadati; phylum Pseudomonadota; class Betaproteobacteria; order Burkholderiales; family Burkholderiaceae; genus Caballeronia; species Caballeronia sp. AZ10_KS36. Next base: position 34,537 of record NZ_JALQDQ010000003.1, read on the forward strand.
GACCGGCATGCCGCTCGGCGACACGCGCCAGCATTCGCCGGCCGCCATGCTGAATCTGCTCGGCGATATCTGGTTCGAAGGGGGCCAGGCCGACAAGCCGCGCCCGCCCGCCTGGCCCGAAGTCGTCGCCATGCCGGCGGCGCGGCTGCATCTCTACGGCAAGGAGGAAGCGCGTCCCGGCCGCAAGATGGGGCACATCAACTTCACGGCGGCGACGCTTGAGGAAGCGCGCACGGCGGCGCGCGACTGCGCGCGCATGCTGCATATCGCGCTCGACTGAACTTTCAGGCAGTAGCTGCAATGACCATCATTTTCCCGAGCGCCGCGCAGATCGACGAAGCCGCGGCCCTGCTCGACGCGGGCGAACTCGTCGCGTTTCCGACCGAAACGGTGTACGGCCTCGGCGCCGATGCCGAGAACCCGGCGGCGATCGCGCGAATCTATGCCGCGAAGGGCCGGCCGGCGAATCATCCGGTGATCGTGCATCTCGCGCCAGAGGCCGATCCCGGCTACTGGGTGCGCGAGTTGCCGCACGATGCGCAGAAGCTCATCGACGCGTTCTGGCCCGGTCCGCTGACCCTGATCCTGAAGCGCGCCGCGCATATTCCGGCGGCCGTGAGCGGCGGGCAGGACTCGGTCGGGATTCGCTGTCCTTCGCATCCGGTGGCGCAGCAGCTTTTGTCGGCGTTTCATGCGCGGCGTCAGGGGACTGGCAGGCAAGCGGGCGTGGCGGGTCCTTCGGCGAACCGCTTCGGGCACGTGAGCCCGACTACCGCGCAACACGTGCGCGACGAGTTCGGCAGCGCGGTGCATGTGCTCGATGGCGGCGCGGCGGATGTCGGCATCGAATCGACGATTCTGGATTTGTCGCGCGGCTTTCCGGCGTTGTTGCGGCCGGGGCATGTGAGCCCGCAGGCCATTGCCGACGTGATCGGCACCGCGCCGCGTCTGCCCGATGGCGGCGATGCGACCGCGCCGCGCGCGTCGGGCACGCTGAAGGCGCATTACGCGCCGCGCACGCCGTTGGCGCTATTGCCGTTCGCGGCTATCGCGCCGTTGCTCGCGGTGTTCGATCGGTCGGCTGGCGGGAAGATTGCGTTGGTGGCGCGGCCGTCGAGCGCGGGCGAGTGGGCGCATGCGCCGCATGTGCATTTTGTCGCCGCGCCGGAAGATCCACAGAGCTATGCGCGCGAGCTTTATGGCCTGCTGCGGGCGCTGGACCGCGCGAATGTCGAGCGCATCTTGATCGAAAAGCTGCCCGAAACGGTGGAATGGATCGCGGTGAATGACCGCTTGGGAAGAGCGGCTGCGGCGTTCGAGGAGCAGGAATAATCTAGCCGATATGAATCTCCAATAATATCGGCCGGCGATTTCTTCGTCGCTTGGATTCGGATTTTTCGTATGGTCGGTTGCCCTGACGCACAGTATTCAGTCGCCCGAATCATCTAGACCGATTCTCCAATAAACGCAATGATGCGTAAAATGCCGCGTCTGGGTTAATCAATTCCAGGCGTCTCGCGTTAGAATTCCGCACTCCTAACAAAAATGAAAATTTGGGCTTATTGCCTACTGCCGCAACAACTGCGGCGCTTGAGGCCTTTCGCCGACGTTACTCGCTTCCCCGTTGAACATTATTTCCATTCGAATCAAGGATTCTCGATGAACCCTGCCGACTCGTTTCTGGACTCTCCCGACTTCATCAAAATGAGCGCCGAAGTCGTAGAAGCGCGACGTATGTATAACGGGCGTCGACTTTGGCGAGAGACGAACGGAGTCGTTCAACACGGCCTTCTGAAAGGATATTTCCTCGGGGAACGGGCCACGTGGCGCTACGAAGATACGGCAACGAAACTGGTCGGCCTCTACGAACTCGAAGTCTGCGAACTTATTCGCCGCATCCATCGCGGGCGCGGCACGTTCATCGATCTCGGCGCGGCCGACGGATTCTACGCAATAGGATTAGTTTGCACGGGCGTTTTCGAACGCTCGATATGCTACGAGATCGACGAAGCCAGCCGCGACAACTTGAGAAGTCTCGCAATTGAACGGGGCGTCGAACACCGGGTGACCATTTTGGGCGCAGCGACTCCGACTTTTGCGGAAGAACTCGCTGCTCAAGGCGTCGATTTCAATGACTCGGTCGTGCTTTGCGATATCGAAGGACATGAATTCGATACGCTCACGCGGGATTGCCTGCGCACGCTGAGGCATGCGCACGTCATCGTCGAAATTCATGACTTCATGATTGTCGGTCCAGACCGGGAGCAATGGCTGCCGAATCTGATCACCCGCGCGAGCGAATATTTTAATGTCACCGAGATAAAAGCCGGCGCCCGCGACTTATCGCAGATTCCTTTGACAGCCGACCACTGGACCGATTCCGACCGTTGGCTTTTGTGCTCCGAAGGCCGAGCGAAGCCGATGACCTGGCTTCACTTCGAGCCGAAGCCAGATTCCGGAACGATATAACCGCATCATCTTTTTACACGAATTTTCACGCTGCAATCGGACACCCTGGCCGGAAGCCGACATGCAGTGAAAAGAGGCGGGTTCAACGCGCTATCTATTATAAGGAATCCTTGACATGAATGAATCGAATTTCCGACTCAAACCGATTATCGCCGCTGTCGTCGCTAGTCTCGCGGGCCTCGCGATGAACTCAGCGTCCGGGCAAGCCATCGTCATCGGTACCGGAACGACGTCGGCTGGCACGGGTATTCTGATCGGAAACAACGGCGCGCATAGCAACATCGAAGAAAGCGTGGTCGTCGGCGATGGCGCAGTCGTGAACGGCGGAAACCAGTCACTCGATCAAGCCTCCGTGGCGATTGGTTCAGGCGCGCAGGCGCAACAGAACGGCGTGGTGATCGGCCGTAACGCGATTGCGACCAACAACCAGGCCACCGCGATTGGCGATAACGCCAATGCGGGCTATCGCGCCGTGGCTTTCGGCATCGATTCGTCCGCGGCGGACGCTGCCGTGGCGGCCGGTGCAGGCAGCATCGCATCGAACGCCGCCGTTGCAATAGGGCGCAACGCAAACGGAAGCGGAAGCAGTGCTGTAGCGATTGGCAGCAATGCGGTGGGGCAAGGCGCGACGTCGGTGGCGCTCGGCAACGGTACGACATCGGCGGGTCAAAACTCGGTGGCCATCGGCAACTATGCGTATGCGAGCGGCGATAACTCCGTGGTGCTCGGCGCGAGCAGTTACGACGGCGGCCAAAGCAATGTCGTGAGTGTGGGCAGCGTCGGTTCCGAACGACGCATCATCAACGTGTCGGCCGGCACGCAAGGCACGGACGCAGTCAACCTGAATCAGCTTCGGGTCGTGGCCAACGGCACGGCGTCGGCGCTAGGCGGCGGCGCTTTCGCGCTGCCCGATGGAAGCATTGTCGTACCGTCGTACGTCGTCAACGGCGTGACGTATCACGATGTCGGTAGCGCGCTGGGCGGCGTGGACAGCTCGCTCACGAACATGAACACGACCATCGCGAACATCGTGAACAATTCGAACCCCACGAACGGCGCAACCGATCCGGGCGCGGTGCGATACGACGCGAAAGGCGGCTCGTCGCCGGATTTCGACAACGTGACCCTCGGCGGTGCGAACGGCACGGCGATTCACAACCTCGCCGCCGGATCGTCCGACATGGATGCCGTGAATGTCAGCCAGCTCAACTCCGCGATGTCCGCCATCAACAATAGAATCGCGAACATATCGGTGGGAGGCGGCTCGAATCCGCTTTTCGCGGCTGACGGCAATGCATCGACCGAAGCGGCCGTCGCAAGCGGTGCGCAATCGACCGCAATGGGCGCCAACGCGAGGGCAACCGCCGACGGCGCGGTCGCAATCGGCGCGAACTCGCTTGCCGATCGCGCGAATACGGTGTCCGTCGGCTCGGCGCGCAATGAGCGGCAGATCGTCAACGTCGCTGCCGGGACGCAGGGCACCGATGCCGTCAACGTCAATCAACTGAACGGCGCGGTGCAGCAAGCGAACGGCTATACGGACAGAGCGGTGTCGAGTGCGAACGCGTACACGGACAGGGCGGTTTCGGCTGGCGTGCAACAGTCGAAGAACTACACCGACAAAGCCGTGGCCGCGGTCCTCGCCATGCCGAGCATTCCCATGCTCCAGGCCGGCGATAAATGGGTCGGCACCAGCATGGGCGCTTACGGCAGCCGTATTGGAATCGGCGTGGCGGCGGCGTATCAGGCGTCTGCGAATCTGAACGTTGGGATGGCCGTTTCCACGACCGATAGCGGGTCGGCTGGCATCAAAGCGCAAGTCGGATACCGCTGGTAATCGGCATGCACTGCGCGCGGCGCATGTTTCGTGCAAATAGTTAGTACCACTGACGGACGGCAACGAATCTGGCGCGCCGCGCGGTCGTGCTCGCCGGGCGAAACCGCGCCGTTGAAAAACTGAGCGGGCGAGCACTAAGCGCGCACGTCGAAGTTCTGAGCGCATCAGAAACAAAGCCGCCCGGGCCGAAACCCGGGCGGCTCCGAGAGCGCGCATCAACGCGCGAAGTTACTTCCCGAGTCCCGATTTCGCGATCGTCTGCTCGGCGGTCTGCGCGTAGAGCGCGTGCAGATGCGTCGTCGGATGCACGGTATCGGCGTACATGTAGGTCTGGTCCGCGCCGGCGACGGTCTGGGTCTGCGGCGAGCAGAACAGCGACGTGGCAAACGCCTGCGGATTCGGCTCGCCGAACTTCTGCGCGGCCGCCGCCATCGCCTGAAGGTTGCAGGCCGTGCCGGTATTCGACACCGCGAACCCGTACTGCTGATAGTTCGCCGTGATATTGGCGAGCGCCGGGACGATATCGAGATAGATCACCTTCGACATGAGTCCAGCTCGCGTCAGCGCGCCCGCGAGCACCTGATTGAAGCCGAGCGATGCCTGCGTGAGCAGCGCGCGCGTCGACGCATTGCTCGTCACGCCCTGCGGCGTCGCGCCGATATCCGGCACGTTCGACACCAGCACATGCGTGGCGCCGCTTCCCACGATCTTGCCGATCACGCCCGCGAGGTCGACGGCCGCCTGTCCGATCGCCGCCTGCGCCTGCGCGGCGGTGATCTGCCCGGCCTGCACCGCGGTCAGGTTATAGAGAATGTCGTTCGCGCCGCCGTTGACGATCACGAGCTGATTCGCATTGAAGCTGCCATGCGACGACAGATAGTTGGTCACCTGCTGCACGACCGGCACCGTCAGCGCGCCCGCGTAGTTGGCCGGGTCGGTGCTCTGATGACCGACGCCGATCGGATTCGTCACGCGCGATCCGCCTTGCGCGTAGCCCAAGCCTGTGAGCGTGGTCGGCGGCGTGCCGAAGCCGCCGCTCATCGCGGGCGTGAGCGTGTCGCCATAGTACTTCGCGACGTCCTGCACCCAGATTTCGCCGGGGTTCGTCGTGAAGCGTCCGCCGCCGAAGTTCGCGGCCGCAACCGGCGAATAGGTGCCGACATCGGAGAGGCTGTCGCCGAAGGACACGACTTGCAGCTTGATGCCGCCCGCGGGCGTCGAATTGTTGTCGTCGCCGCCGCCGCCGCACGCTGCGATAAAGGCGAATGCCGCGCTCGCGGCCGCGATGCGCGTGGTGCGCACGACGGCAGCGCGCATCGAGAGTTGCTTCTTCATGGACCTCGTCTCCGTTTTCGGTGTTTTGTAGTTGTTTCTCGCGGCGCTCGCGGCCGCCTTACTGCTGTGTCATTGCTGTGTCACTGCTGCGTCCATTGTGCCGCAAAGCAGGCGCATGTCGAGCGATGCAGCCAGCGACTGGACCTGCCGCGCGACCGGCGACGCGCGCCGTTCCGACAGCGTACACGGCGCACGAGCCTTAACGGGCGCGACTTCGTAGAAGAAATCTTCGGCTCTCGCGCACGGTCGTTCGCAAGAATCGCGGGTTTTGCAGGATTGCCGTTCGGGCAACGCCGTGCATGCGCCCTTAGTCTTCGATGCCCGGCTTGCGCGCGCCTTCGTAGACCCATTCGAGCAGCGCATCGTGGGCGGCGCGCGCCGCTTCGGCGCGCGGATCGTTGATGAAGCTCACGACCACATAGCTTTCGCCGTTGGCCGCGCCGACGTAGCCCGCGATGGCGCGCACGTCGCGCAGGGTGCCGGTCTTGATGTGCGCGTTGCCGCCCGCGCCCGCGTTCGTGAGGCGGTTGCGCATGGTGCCGTCCACGCCCGCAATGGGCAGCGATTCGACGAAGACCTGCGCGACCGGGCTGGCGTTCGCGGCCTCTAGCACATGGGCGAGCGAGCTCGCGGAAATGGCTTCGTCGCGCGAGAGCCCGGAGCCGTTGTCGAGCGAGAGACCGTCCATCGGCAGCGCGTTGCGGCGCAGGAAGGTCTGGATGACCTGCGCGGACTTCGCGGTCGTCGCGGGCGGCTTCGACTGCACCGCGCCGATGGTCAGGAACAGATTGCGCGCCATCACGTTGTTGCTGAACTTGTTGATGTCGCGGACGATGTCCGACAGCACCGGGCTGCGATGCGTGCCGACGAGCCGCGCACTCGAAGGCGTCGGGCCTTCGCGCGTGGCGCCCTGGAACGTGCCGCCCGCCTGCTTCCACAGCGCGAGAAAGCCGCCGGCGAAGAACGTCGAGTGATCGAGCGCGGCGACGTTGATGGTGCGCGAGCCGCAGCGCAGCGGATAGTCGCCGATGAACGACGCCTGCACGAAGCCGCCCTGCGTCTGCGCGACGCTCGGCGATGCCGCGGGCAGCGTGCCCGCGCACGCGCCGCGCGTGACGCGCAGTTCGTTGTCGATCTGAAGCTGCGCGAGCTGCGGCAGCACGTCGATGGACACTTGCCCGTCCGGATTCGGCGTCAGCGTGAACGAGAGTGACTTGAACGCATACAGCAGCGGATCGGGGCCGACGTTATACGGCGCGGCTTCGTCGCTGTCGAAGGCGGGCAGATCGCGCGTGGAGGCGTCGAAGTAACGCTTGTCGAGCACGAGCGCGCCGTCGATGCCGGTGATGCCGTTCTTGCGAATCTGCTCGACGAGATCGATCAATTCTTCCGGCACGAGCTTCGGGTCGCCAGTGCCCTGAATGTAGAGGTTGCCGTGCAAGACGCCTTGCGCGTCCACGTCGCCGTCGGCGTAGGCGGTCGTCTTCCAGCGGTAGTCCGGCCCGAGCAGCGAAAGGCCCGCGTAGGTGGTGACGAGCTTCATCGTCGAGGCAGGGAGCATCGGTCTCTCCGCGTTGATCGCGACGAGCGGCTCCGGCGCGCCGATTCGCTGCACGACGACGCTCATCGACGAAAGCGGCACGTGCGCGCGGGCGAGGGCGCTCATCACGGAGGCGGGCAGGGGACCCGCCGGCGCGACGCGTGCGACCTTCTCCGCCTTGGCGGCTTTCTTCGCGCCGGGGCCGCCGCGCGCCGCGCGCTCGGGCGCGTGCCTCTGCGAGTCGGACCGCGTGCCGCCGCGGGCGTGCGCGTCCGGTGCGTGGGACAGTCCGGCGCAGGCGAGCGCCGCCGCTAAAGCGAGCGTCGACAGACGCGCGGAAAGTGAACGGGGAATCGGGGAGAAGAGCGGCATACGGACGTGCGTTCTTGGTGTGAGTTCTGAGACTGCCCCGCGCGGCTGGGCCGGGCCGTGCGGGCGAAGCGGCTATTGTAGACAAGCCGGCTTGCGGAAATCGTAAGCGGCGGGCCGAGCGGGCTTGCGGTTAAGTCCGGCTTAAGCCTGCGGCCGAGCGGCGCGGCTAAAATGAGCCGCACACACATCTTCCCGAATCACCATGCGAATCCTGCTAGTCGAAGATGACCGGATGATCGCCGAGGGCGTGCGCAAGGCGCTGCGCGCCGACGGCTTCGCGGTCGATTGGGTGCAGGACGGCGAGGCCGCGCTCACGGCTGTCAGCGGCGAGGCCTACGACCTGATGCTGCTCGACCTCGGCCTGCCCAAGCGCGACGGCCTCGACGTGCTGAAGACGCTGCGCGCCCGCGCGAACGCGCTGCCGGTGCTGATCGTCACGGCGCGCGATGCCATCGCGGATCGCGTGAAAGGCCTCGACGCCGGCGCGGACGATTATCTCGTCAAGCCCTTCGATCTCGACGAACTCGGCGCCCGCATGCGCGCGCTGATCCGCCGCCACGCGGGCCGGGGCGAATCGCTGGTGCGGCATGGCAATCTGACGCTCGATCCTGTCGGTCATCAGGTGACGCTCGCGGGCGCGCCCGTCGCGCTCTCGGCGCGCGAGTTCGCGCTCCTTGAAGCGTTGATGGCGCGGCCCGGCGCGGTGCTCTCCAAGAGCCAGCTCGAAGAAAAGATCTACGGCTGGGGCGAGGAAATCGGCAGCAATACGGTCGAGGTGTATATCCATTCGCTGCGCAAGAAGCTCGGCGCCGATCTCATCCGCAACGTGCGCGGCCTCGGCTACATGGTCGCGAAGGACGCCTGATGCGGTCGATTCGCCGCCAGCTTCTCGTCTGGCTGCTCGCGCTCGTGCTCGTGGGCGTGGGCTTCGCCGGATGGCTCATCTACCGGCAGGCGCTCGCCGAAGCCAACGAACTCTTCGATTACCAGCTTCAGCAGATCGCGGCGGCGCTGCCTTCCGAGCCGTTCTCGTCGGTGCTCAGTTCGCGCAGCGAGACGGACGAAGGCGTGGTCATCCAGATCTGGAACCGCAACGGCGTGCTGATGTACTACTCGCATCCGCGCGTGCCGCTCGCCCCGCATGCCGAGCTGGGCTTCTCCACCGAGACGACGCCGCGCGGCGAGTGGCGCGTCTACAGCGCGATCGTCGGCGACAACGTGGTGCAGCTCGCGCAGCCGCTGTCGATCAGAAACCGTGTCGCGGCGGGCGTCGCGTGGCGCACGCTATGGCCGCTCGTGCTGCTGTTGCCGCTGCTCGGGCTCGCGATCTGGATCATCGTCGGGCGGGGGCTCGCGCCGCTGCAGCGCGTGACGCGCGCGCTCGACTCGCGGCATCCGGAGGCGCTCGATCCGCTGTCGGACCAGCGCCTGCCGCAGGAAGTGCGGCCCCTCGTGCGCGCGCTCAATGCGCTGCTCGCGCGGCTTTCCACGGCGCTCGACACGCAGAAAGCCTTCGTCGCGGATGCCGCCCACGAACTGCGCACGCCGCTCGCCGCCGTCAAGATTCAGGCGCAACTGGTGGCGCGCGCGCAGGACGACGCCGCCCGCCGCGAGGCGCTCACCGATCTCAACGAAGGCATCGGGCGCGCGACGCGGCTTGCCGAGCAACTGCTCGCGCTGGCGCGGTCGGAGCCGGATACGCAGGTGGCGCGAGCGCCCGTCGATCTTTGCGCGCTGCTAAGCGAGTGCGTGCGCGGCTATGTGCTCGTGGCGCAGGCCCGAGGTGTAGACCTCGGAATCGAGACGAGCGAACCCGCGACCGTCAAAGGCGACGCAGACGCGCTACGCGTCATGTTCAACAATCTCATCGATAACGCGACCAAGTACACGCCGGTCGGCGGACGCGTGGATGTCTCAATAAAAGTACAAGAAGGACATCCGGTCGTGGAAATCGCCGACACGGGACCGGGCATTCCGGCAGACGAGCGCGAGCGGGTCTTCGACCGCTTCTATCGCGTCGGGCAGAACGCCGCCCGCGAGCGCACCGACGTCGCGGGCAGCGGCCTCGGGCTCGCCATCGTTCGGCGCATTGCGGACCGCCACGGATTTTCCATTTCTCTCGGTGAATCGCCGGCTGGCGGTTTGCTCGTCCGGATTCTTTGCTGACGCCTGCCGCGCGTCTGGCGCGCTGCATTGCCATCCGTCCGCTTTTTCGAAGTCTTTCTATATCTTTTCGGAAGTGTCTGCTTTGAAGCATGGGTGCGTCTGCATACCATGCCTGCATCCATAGATTGTTGATTTCGGCGAAGAAGCGTTCGAAAACTTCCCCATCAACGACGGCTTTTTACAGTCGAAACACCTTTCGTTGTTTCTTGTTTCAGCCTCCTTCGTTTGCATTACGAATCTGTGGTCTTTTCCTAACCCATTGAGACTCCGCCGGTGTTGGCTTTTCCGGCATGCATGTTTATGACGAAAATCATTGAAGCAATTTGCAACGATAAACCGAAATCGCACCGCGGAATCGTGATTGGCGCAAGCGCCGTTGCCGCCGTGCTGGCGTATGCCGGCCCTGCCTCTGCAAGCGTCATGTGTCTGAGCGACGCAAACGGAACGTATAACTATGGTTCGACCGCAGGCACGAATGCCCCCGGCTGCACGAGCTGGGTGACGGGCCTGAGCGGATCGTACGCACTGTTGGACAACGGCAGCCCGACCGGTCACTCCGCAATGGCGCTGACTTCGGGCAAGGCGACGTTCTATCTGAACAGCAGCGGCTCGATGACGAGCAACGTGATGACCGCGACGGCGTCTGGCTCCAACGTGTTGCTGAGCGGACTCGCGGCTGGTCAGGTGTCCAGCACCAGCCTGGACGCCATCAACGGTTCGCAATTGTTCGGGCTTGCGAGCTCGACTGCTTCGACGCTGGGCGGCGGCGCGTCGGTCAACGCAGATGGCTCGATTTCCGCTCCGAGCTATGCGTTGACTAACGCCAACTCGATTGATGGCACTACCGGCGCTGCAAACAACGTCGGATCGGCGTTCCAGACCGTTGACACTGCACTCGGCAAGCTGAACACGGCTGTCCAGCAGAACACGTCCGACATCAGCAACATCACCACTCAGATCAACAACGGCACGATCGGTCTTGTGCAGCAAGACCCGACGACGCGCAACATCACAGTCGCGAAGGACACGGACGGGACGACCGTGGACATGACGGGCACCGCAGGCACGCGCACGGTGACGGGCGTGACGGCGGGGCAGCTGAACGCGACCAGCACCGACGCGGTCAACGGCTCGCAGCTTTACGCCACGAATCAGGCGGTTGCGCAGAACACGTCCGACATCAACAACATGTCGACGCAGATCAACAACGGCACGCTCGGTCTGGTGCAGCAAGACCCGACGACGCGCAACATCACCGTCGCGAAGAACACGGACGGCACGATCGTGGACATGACGGGCACCGCAGGCACGCGCACGGTGACGGGCGTGACGGCGGGTCAGCTGAACGCGACCAGCACCGACGCGGTCAACGGCTCGCAACTGTATGCCACGAATCAGGCCGTCGCGCAGAACACGTCCGATATCGCAAAGAACACGTCCGATATCAACAACATCGTCAACCAGTTCAACAACGGCTCGATCGGTCTGGTGCAGCAAGACCCGACGACGCGCGTCATCACCGTCGCGAAGAACACCGACGGCACCGTCGTCGACATGACGGGCACTGCAGGCACGCGCACGGTGACCGGCGTGACGGCCGCTCAGCTGAACGCGACGAGCACCGATGCCGTCAACGGCTCGCAGCTTTACGCGACCAATCAGAACGTGGCGCAAAACACGGCCGATATCGCCAACCTGAATACGACCGTTACGCAGCACTCCGCGAACATCGCTCAGAACACGGCCGATATCGCGAAGAACACCGCGGACATCGCGAACCTGAACACCAATGTCGCGCAGAACACCGCCGATATCGCGAAGAACACGACGGACATCAGCAACATCAATCAGCAGATTTCGAGCGGCAACGTCGGTCTGGTGAAGCAGGACGCGACCACGCGCAACATCACGGTCGCCAAGGACAACGACGGAACGGTCGTCGACATGACGGGCACGCAAGGCGCCCGCACCGTCACGGGCGTCGCCGCCGGCACGCTCTCCGCCAACAGCCTCGACGCGGTCAACGGTTCGCAGCTTTACGCCACGAACCAGAACGTCGCGAGCCTGACACAGCAGATCAACAATGTCGCGGCTGCCAGTTCGGCGTTCGCATCGCAGAGCACCGACACGCCGGCCGTCGCATCGGGCGCGAATTCGACTGCGATGGGCAACGGTTCGAAGGCGACGGGCAACAACTCGGTCGCAATCGGCAGCGGTTCCGTCGCCGACGAAGACAACACGGTGTCCATCGGTTCTGCCGGTAACGAACGTCGCCTGACGAACGTCGCACCGGGCGTCAACGGCACGGACGCGGCCAACATGAACCAGTTGAACGCGGTCCAGAACAGCGTCAACGCCACGGCGCGCCAGGCGTTCTCGGGCGTGGCCGCCGCCATGGCCATGCCGAACCTCACGCCGAGCCAGCCGGGCAAGACGGTGGTCGCGGCAGGCGTCGGCAATTACAAGGGCTACACGGCAATGGGCTTCGGTGCGACGTATCGTTCGCGCGACAGCCGGTGGCTCGTGAACGCCGCGGCGTCGATCACGCAGCGCGGCGATGCCGGCGTGCGCGGTCAGGTCGGCTACGAGTTCTAAGCTCGACGCAAGCTGATTCAGTAAGACAGGGCGGCGAGCCGAAAGGCTCGCCGCCTTTTTTATCGCATGTTCGCGCAGTTTCCATCGTTTAAGAGACGTTTAAGCCACGCCCCGTAATCTTCGTTCATCCCATTGCGCGAACTTCTCAAGCGCATTGCAATCCGTCAGGAGCACACGATGAAAGCGAAGATTCTCACCCGCAGCGCCGTCGCAGCCGCCGTCGCCGTTGCCTTGTCGGCAGGCTATGTCGCCGGTCACAACAACATCCCCGCGCCGCAGGTCATTGCCCCCGCGCAAGCCGCGATGATGCCGGCGGAAGCCGCCGCCAAAACGGGCGTGCCCGACTTCTCCGGGCTCGTCGAAACGTACGGCCCGGCCGTGGTCAACATCAGCGCGAAGCATCTCGTCAAGCAGACGTCCGCGCGCCGCAGCCAGAACCAGTTGCCGATGGACCCGGACGACCCGTTCTACCAGTTCTTCAAGCGATTCGGCGGCATGCCGGGCTTCGGCGGCGGCGATAACGGCCCCGGCGCGGACCGTCCGAGCGAAGGGCTCGGATCGGGCTTCATCGTGAGCAGCGATGGCTACATTCTGACGAACGCGCACGTCGTCGATAACGCGAACGTCGTCACCGTCAAGCTCACGGACAAGCGCGAGTATCGCGCGAAGGTGATTGGCTCGGACAAGCAGTCCGACGTCGCCGTGCTGAAGATCGACGCTAAGAACCTGCCGACGGTCAAGATCGGCGATCCGAACGGCAGCAAGGTCGGGCAGTGGGTCGTGGCGATCGGCTCGCCCTACGGCTTCGATAACACCGTGACCTCCGGCATCATCAGCGCGAAGTCGCGGTCGCTGCCGAACGAGAACTACACGCCGTTCATTCAGACCGACGTGCCCGTGAACCCGGGTAACTCGGGCGGGCCGCTCTTCAACCTGCAAGGCGAAGTCATCGGCATCAATTCGATGATCTACTCGCAGACGGGCGGCTTCCAGGGCCTTTCGTTCGCGATCCCGATCAACGAAGCCATCAAGGTCAAGGACGCGCTCATCAAGACCGGTCACGTGGACCGCGGCCGCCTGGGCGTCACCGTGCAGGCGATGAACCAGACGCTCGCGAATTCCTTCGGCATGAAGTCGCCGCAGGGCGCGCTCGTGAGCTCGGTCGAGCCGGGCGGACCCGCCGCGAAGGCCGGCCTGCAACCGGGCGATGTGATCACCGCACTGAACGGCGTGCCGGTGACGGATTCGACCTCGCTGCCGTCGCAAGTGGCCGGCTTGTCGCCGGGCAGCTCGGCGAAGGTGCAAGTGTGGCGCGACAAGGGCTCGAAGGAACTGACCGTGACCGTCGGCGCGCTCAAGGACGCGAAGACCGCCAGCGCGGACGCGAACGGCGATCAGGGCGGCGCGTCGCAGGATGCGCGGCTCGGCGTCGCGGTGCGCCCGCTCACGCCGGACGAAAAGCAGCAGGCTTCGCTTTCGCGCGGACTCGTCGTGCAGCAGGCGAGCGGCGCGGCGGCGAGCGCGGGCATCCAGCCGGGCGACGTGATCCTCGCGGTCAACGGCCAGCCGGTCACGAGCGCACAGCAGCTCAAGTCGATGGTCGCGCACGCCGGCGACAGCATCGCGCTTCTGATCCAGCGCGACGACGCGCAGATCTTCGTTCCGGTCGACCTCGGCTGATCCAGCGACGCGCGATGCGGGCACGGGCCATGCTCGAAGGCTCGCCGGGGCCCCATCGCGTGTCACCGCGCATCGGGCGTGACGCCGCTGCGCCGTGGCGCGGCGGCATCGGATAAAGGAGCCAAGAAGATGAAGAGCAAAACGGGCAAACTGGCCGCGACGCTGGTGGCGGCCGCATTGAGCGCCGGGCTGGCTGGCGGCGCGTGGGCGCAGCAATCTGCCGATTCGGCCAATGCAGCGAGCGCCGGCACGAGCGATACGGGCAGCGCCGGCAACGAGAACGGCGGCGGCCTGCCGCAAATCCAGCAACAAGGCGATGTCTCGTACACCTCGGGCGGCGTGGGGCTCGACGAATCGCGCGCATTGTTGCGCGAGCAGGCGCACTGGCCGCTCTCGTTGCGGTTCACGGGACCGACCGCCGATTACCTGTCGGGCGTCAACGTGCGCATCGTCGGCGGGAAGGGCGGCGAAGTGCTGAACACCGAATCGATGGGGCCGTACATGCTCGTCAAGCTGCCGCCGGGCAGCTATACCGTGTACGCCAAGTACAAGGATCAGGAAAAGAAGCAGGCCGTCAACGTGTCCGGGCCGGGCAAGGCCAAGGCGGCGTTTCATTGGAGCATTCAATGACGCGGTAGTCCGCGCATCGCACGCCGCCTCTGTCTCGCGGTGAAAACTTGTCTCATAATGAAGCCACGAGTCGCTCCCGGCTCGTGGCTTTTTTGTGAGCGAGGCGCTAGCGCCCGCGATTCTGTCGACCGCAGCGCGGAGGACGCACGATGAGCACGGACCTGAACCACGGCCAAGAGGCGCGCCGCATCGAGATCAAGCCGAACTCGCGGCGCTGTCGCGTGATTCATCAGGGCGTCACGTTCGCGGACACGCATGCGTCGATGACGCTCATCGAAATCGGGCACGAGCCCGTCCATTATTTCCCGCGCGCCGATGTCAACATGGCGCGGCTCCAGCGCTCCGCGCACACCACGCACTGCCCGTTCAAGGGCGAGGCCACGCACTACCATCTGCTGACGGAAGACGGTCCGGTGGAAAACGCCGCGTGGAGCTATGAAAGCCCGTTCGACGCCGCCGCGCAGATCAAAGGCTATCTGGCGTTCTATCCGTCGCGCGTGGACCGCATCGACGAGACGGCTTAGCGGCCCGGCCAACAGACGCATTCTTGCCGGCGTGCGATAAAGCACGCAGACGCGTTTCTTGTTCCGGAGGCTCGGATGGAAGTCACCGAAGCGTTGCGCGTGCCGCTCGAGCCGGCACATGTCGAGGACGCGCTCGGCGATCTCGCGTTGTTGCGCGCGAGTCTCGACAATTGCGAATCGTTCACGCGCACGCCGGCCGGCGAGTACGCGCTCACGCTCTTCGTGCCGTTAGGCGCGCTGCGCGCCCGATATGACGTGCGCGCGCATCCGGCCGGGCGCACGCGGCAGTGCGACCCCGAGCAGCACGACGACCGCGCCTACGCCCGCACGCTCAGTTTCAAGGCGCGCGGCGAGGGCGTCGGTTCGTTGCGCGGACAGATCGCCGTGGCGCTCAATCCGGGCGACGGCGGCGAGTCGACGTGGATCGAATACACCGTCTGGGCGACGGTCTCCGGGCCGCTCGCGGGCTTGCCCGCGCGCCAGATCGAAAACGCGCTGCGCGAAGGCGCCGACGATTTCTTCGCGGAATTCTGCGAAGTCGTGCGCGCAAAGCACGGCCTGCCGTCGATGCGCGCGGCGGGCGACCGCGCGCGCCGTCACGTGTTCCTGCGCCCCGGCGGCATGTCGGCGGCGTTTTCGCGCCGCGCGGGGGCGACCGCGCGGGCAGTCCACGGCGCGCCGGGCGATGCCGCGCCGAGCGGCGTGCTGCGGCATCGGCTGGGCGCGCATCCGTTCGCGCATCGCGAGCGGCATCACCATCACAATCACGAGCACGACCCGCATCCGTTCGGGCTGCCGGGCTGGGCGTGGGCCGCGATGCTCGTGTTCGTCGCGCTGCTGGCGTTCTTCGCGGAGCGCGGAAGTCTGCAATAACGGACGATCGGCGCTAGAGTGCTGCGTTTCTCCCCGACGTTTTCGGAAGGAATCCACCATGCCGCGCCGCGCCCTGATCGTCATCGACGTGCAGAACGAGTATGTCACCGGCAATCTGCCGATCGAATATCCCGATGTGAACGTGTCGCTCGCCAATATCTCGCGCGCGATGAACGCCGCCGACGCCCACGGCGTGCCGATCGTCGTCGTGCAGAACTTCGCGCCCGCGACCGCGCCGATCTTCGCGCGCGGCTCGAACATGGCGGAACTGCACGAATCGGTCGCGACGCGCCCGCGCGCTCACTATGTCGAAAAGGCGCTGCCGAGCGCGTTCGCCGGCACCGATCTCGCGGACTGGCTCAGCGCGCACGACATCGACACCATCGTGATTGCCGGCTACATGACCCACAATTGCGACGATTCCACGGTGCGGCACGCGGTGCACGCCGGCTTATCGGTCGAATTCCTGACCGATGCCACCGGCGCCGTGCCGTACGAGAACCGCGCGGGGCGGGCGAGCGCGGAGGAAATCCATCGCGTGTTCACGGTCGTCATGCAGTCGCGCTTTGCCGCCGTGCTGACGACGGACGAATGGATCGCGGCGCTCGCAAGCGGCGAGGCGCCGCCGCGCGACAACATCTACGCGTCGAACCAGCGGGCGCGTGGCCGCTGAGCGCCGCGCTCAGACGCTGGCGGTGGTGAGCAGCGCGGGACTGGCGCGCAGCGCGTCGAAACAGGCGTCGATGAGCGCTTCGGCGTCCTTCGACGGATCGACGCGTTCGGGCATCATCAGCGAATCGTGCAGGATGCCCGTGAAGAGCGCGTGCAGAAGCGTCGTGGCGCGGCGCACGTCGAGCGCGGCGGGCAGTTGCGCCTTGTCGATGGCATTGCGCAGCGCCCGCGCGATGCGTTCCATGCCGTCGCGCATGTTGTTCTGCTGGCGCTCGCGCACGGGTCCCATTTCCTCGACGAACTCGCACTTGAGAAACAGGATGTCGAACACGCGCCGGCGTTTTTCGTCCTCGGTGATGTTGCGCATGCACCAGATGAAAATTTCGCGGATGCGCGCGAGCGGGTCGGGCTCCTTGCCGTCGAGCGTGGCAGCGACGAGTTCGTCGAGCGGCAGCAGGCTGCGCTCGAACATCGCGTTGAAAAGATCGCCTTTGTTGGTGAAATGCCAGTAGATGGCGCCGCGCGTCACGCCTGCCGCCTGCGCGATGTCCGCGAGCGACGTGCGAGACACGCCTTTTTCATAAAAAACGCGCTCGGCGGCGTCGAGAATGCGGTTGCGCGTCTCCTGCGCTTCTTCCTTGGTTCGTCTGACCATATCCTGGGATTGCGGCTTACCGCGAGCAGATCGGAATCGCGATGCGGGGTGTGAATGCGGTGAACGAAAGGCTGTCCCGTTTTTGTCGCAGTGCAGCGGCGGAACGTCTCGTTACAGCCGTAATCTTCGCGGAATCTTATTTTTACATCCATTCGTGAATGTATTTATAATACCAGCCCACACGACGTCAAGACTCGAACATTTTTGTCGGCTGGTCATTTTCGTCACCATCGTTGTTCAGATTCGCGTGTGGCGCCGCCGTCGTTCGGACGCGCGCCAGATGCTCGCTCATGTGCGCATCGCCGTTTTAGAGAGAAGTGCGTCTCATCACTGAGCCGCCGATCCGGCGATGCGCGTGTTTTTTTCGCTAAGTCACAAACAGAGGTCGCTCCATGCGCTTCGAAAGGGTTCCGTTTCACCTCGTCAGTGCCGCAACGGCTGCCATCCTGCTGGCGGCGTGCGGACAAAAACAATCGGCGCCGCCGCCGCAGACGCCCGAAGTCGGCATCGTGACGATTGAGCCGAGCGCCGTGCCGGTCAGAACCGAACTGCCCGGCCGCACGAGCGCGTATCTCGTCGCGCAGGTGCGGGCGCGCGTGGACGGCGTCGTGCTGCGCCGCGAGTTCACGGAAGGCAGCATCGTCAAGGCGGGCCAGCGGCTCTATAAGATCGATCCGGCGCCCTACATCGCGCAGTTGAACAACGCCAAGGCGTCGCTCGCGAAGGCGCAGGCGAACCTCGCATCGACGACCGCGCAGGCGAACCGCTACAAGGTGCTGGTCTCGGCGAACGCGGTGAGCAAGCAGGACTACGACAACGCCGTCGCCGCGCAAGGCCAGGCCGCCGCCGACGTCGCCGCCGGCAAGGCCGCGGTCGATACCGCAGCGATCAACCTCGGCTACACGGATGTCGTCGCGCCCGTGACGGGGCAAGTCGGTATCTCGCAGGTCACGCCGGGCGCGTACGTGCAGGCGAGCCAGGCGACGCTGATGGCGACCGTCCAGCAGCTCGATCCGATGTACGTCGATCTGACGCAATCGAGCCTCGACGGCCTCAAGCTGCGCCGCCAGATCCAGCAAGGCCGTCTCACGACGAGCGGCCCGAACGCGGCCAAAGTCTCGCTCGTGCTGGAAGACGGCCGCGTCTATTCGGAGAAAGGCAAGCTGCAATTCACCGACGTGACCGTCGATCCGAGCACCGGTTCGGTTACGGTCCGCGCGATCTTCGAGAACAAGGACCGTGTGCTGTTGCCCGGCATGTTCGTGCGCGCGCGCATCGAGGAAGGCGTGAATCCGAACGCCATCGTCGTGCCGCAGATCGGCATCACGCACGACCAGAAGGGCACGCCGACCGCGCTCGTCGTCGGCGCGGACAACAAGGTGGCGCTGCGCCAGCTCGTGACGTCCGGCACTTACGGTCAGAACTGGGTGGTCGATAGCGGTCTTGCCGCCGGCGACCGCGTGATCGTGCAGGGCGTCGACAAGGTGCGTCCGGGCATGGAAGTGAAGACCGTGCCCGCGCAACTGCCCGCAGCGCCCGCAGCCGGAGCGTCGCAGGCGAGCGATGCGCAAGCCGCGCAGCCCGCCTCGTCCGCGCAGCCCGCGTCTGCTGCGTCGGGCGCGTAAAACCAGGAGCCCGCCTCATGGCAAAGTTCTTTATCGATCGCCCGATTTTCGCGTGGGTGATCGCCATTGTTTTGATGCTCGCGGGTATCGCGTCCATCTTCACGCTGCCGGTCGCGCAGTATCCGACCATCGCGCCGCCGGCGGTTCAGATCAGCGCGACGTATCCCGGCGCATCGGCGAAGACGGTCGAAAACACCGTCACGCAGGTGATCGAGCAGCAGATGAGCGGTCTCGACCACTTGCTGTATCTGTCCTCCACGTCCGATGACTCCGGCACCGCGACCATCACGCTGACGTTCGCGCCCGGCACGAACCCGGACATCGCGCAGGTTCAGGTGCAGAACAAGCTGCAGCTCGCCACGCCGCTTCTGCCGCAGATCGTGCAGCAATTGGGCACCAAGGTCACGAAGTCGAGCAACAGCTTCCTGCTCGTGCTGGCGTTCGTCTCGCAGGACGGCAGCATGAGCAAGTACGACCTCGCGAACTACGTGGCGTCGCACATTCAGGATCCGGTCAGCCGTCTGGACGGCGTGGGCACGGTGACGCTCTTCGGCTCGCAGTACGCCATGCGCATCTGGCTGAACGCGAACAAGCTGAACAACTTCGGTCTCACGCCGGTGGACGTGCAGGCGGCGCTCACCGCGCAGAACGTGCAGGTCGCGGGCGGCTCGCTCGGCGGCACGCCGTCGGTGCCGGGTCAGTTGCTGCAGGCGACCATCACGGAAGCCACGCTCCTGACCACGCCGGAACAGTTCGGCAACGTGCTCTTGAAGGTGAACCAGGACGGCTCGCAGGTGCGTCTGAAGGACGTTGCTCGCATCGAGCTCGGCGGCGAAAACTACAACTTCGACACCAAGTACAGCGGCCAGCCGGCGGCGGGCTTTGGTATTCAGCTCGCGACGGGCGCGAACGCGCTCGCCACCGCGAAGGCCGTGCGCCAGAAGATCGACGAGCTCTCGAAGTACTTCCCGAACGGCCTCGTTGTGAAGTATCCGTACGACACCACGCCGTTCGTGCGGTTGTCGATCGAGGACGTGGTCAAGACGCTGATCGAAGGCATCGTGCTGGTGTTCCTCGTGATGTATCTGTTCCTGCAGAACTTGCGGGCCACGCTCATTCCGACCATCGCGGTGCCGGTCGTGCTGCTCGGCACGTTCGCGATCATGGGGGCGGTGGGCTTCTCCATCAATACGCTATCGATGTTCGGTCTCGTGCTCGCGATCGGCTTGCTGGTGGACGATGCGATCGTGGTCGTGGAGAACGTCGAGCGCGTGATGGCGGAGGAGGGCTTATCGCCACGCGAAGCGACCCGCAAGGCGATGGGCCAGATCACCGGCGCGCTGGTGGGCGTGGCGCTCGTGCTGTCGGCGGTGTTCGTGCCGGTGGCGTTGTCGGGCGGCTCGGTGGGCGCGATCTATCGACAGTTCTCGCTGACGATCGTCTCCGCGATGGTGCTGTCCGTGCTGACCGCGCTGATTCTCACGCCGGCGCTGTGCGCGACCATCCTGAAGCCGATCCCGCAAGGGCATCACGAAGCGAAGAAGGGCTTCTTCGGCTGGTTCAACCGCACGTTCGACAAGAGCCGCGAGAAGTACCATTCGGGCGTCTATCACGTGATCCGGCGCTCCGGGCGCTGGCTCGTCATCTATCTGGTGGTGATCGTCGCCGTCGGCTTCCTGTTCGTGAAGCTGCCGAAGTCGTTTCTGCCCGACGAAGACCAGGGCACGATGTTCGTGCTCGTGCAGACGCCGGCCGGTTCGACGCAGGAAACCACGGCGCGCGCGCTGAAGGACGTCTCCGACTATCTGCTGAATCAGGAAGCGTCCATCGTCGAATCGACCTTCACGGTCAACGGCTTCAGCTTCGCGGGCCGCGGTCAGAACGCGGGTCTCGTGTTCGTGCGCATGAAGGACTACGCGCAGCGCCAGAAGGGCGACCAGAAGGTGCAGGCGCTGGTGGGCCGGCTCTTTGGCCGCTTCTCGGGCTACAAGAACGCGGTAGTGTTCCCGGTCAATCCGCCGTCGATTCCTGAACTCGGCACGGCCGCGGGCTTCGACTTCGAGTTGCAGGACCGCGCAGGCGTGGGCCACGACGCGCTGATGGCCGCGCGCAACCAGCTGCTCGGCATGGCCGCGAAGGACCCGACGCTCGCGCAGGTGCGTCCGAACGGCCTGAACGATACGCCGCAGTTCAAGGTGAACATCGACCGTGAGAAAGCGCTCGCGCTCGGCGTGACGGCCGCGTCCATCGACCAGACGTTCTCGATCGCGTGGGCTTCGCAGTACGTGAACAACTTCCTCGATACGGACAGCCGGATCAAGAAGGTGTACCTGCAAGCCGACGCGCCGTTCCGCATGACGCCGGAGAACATGAACGACTGGTACGTGCGCAACGGATCGGGCGGGATGGTGCCGTTCTCCGCGTTCGCCAGCGGCGACTGGACGTACGGTTCGCCGAAGCTCGAACGCTACAACGGCATCTCGTCGGTCGAAATCCAGGGCGCGGCCGGCCCCGGCAAGTCCACGGGTCAGGCGATGCAGGCGATGGAAGCCATCGCGGCGAAGCTCCCGGCGGGCATCGGCTACGAATGGACGGGACTCTCGTATCAGGAAATCCAGTCGGGTTCGCAGGCGCCGATTCTGTACGGCATCTCGATTCTCGTCGTGTTCCTGTGTCTCGCGGCGCTGTATGAGAGCTGGTCGATTCCGTTCTCGGTCATCATGGTCGTGCCGCTCGGCGTGATCGGCGCGCTGCTTGCCGTCACGTTGCGCGGTCTGGAGAACGACGTGTTCTTCCAGGTGGGTCTCTTGACCACGGTCGGCTTGTCGGCGAAGAACGCGATTCTGATCGTGGAATTCGCCCGCGAACTGCAGATGTCGGAGAAGATGGGCCCGATCGAAGCGGCGATGGAAGCGGCGCGGCTGCGCTTGCGCCCGATTCTGATGACGTCGCTCGCGTTCATTCTCGGCGTGATGCCGCTCGCGATCAGCAATGGCGCGGGTTCCGCGAGCCAGCACGCGATCGGTACCGGCGTGATCGGCGGCATGTTGACCGCGACCTTCCTCGCGATCTTCATGGTTCCGATGTTCTTCGTCGTGATCCGCGCGCAGTTCAGCGGCGAGAAGGAAAATCCGGAGACGGCGCTCGAGCACTACGAGCAGCATCATCCCGATGAGCACCGTCCGCGCGATGGCGGCGGCTCCAACGAAGGACATTGAAATGCGTAGACTTTCCTTGATTGCAGCGGCCGTCGCGGTGCTGGCGGGCTGCTCGCTGGCCCCGAAGTACGAGCGTCCCGCGCCGCCGGTCTCGTCGACGTTCCCGACCGGCGGCGTGTACTCGACGCAGCCGGGCGCGGCGGATGCCGGCGCGCGCAGCGCGAACGGCGTCGCGGGCGCGGAGATCGGCTGGCGCGATTTCTTCGTGGATGCGCGGTTGCAGCGGCTCATCGACATCGCGCTGAGGAACAACCGCGATCTGCGCGCCTCGGTGCTCAACATTCAGGCGGCGCAGGCGCAGTACCGCATCGTGCGCTCGGAGTTGTTCCCGTCGATCACGGCGCAGGCGGACCAGTCGAAGCAGCGCACGCCGCGCAATCTGTCGTTCTTCGACCGGACCATTTCGAACACGTATTCCGTAGGCCTGAACGCGTCGTGGGAACTCGACTTGTTCGGCCGCGTGCAGAGCCTGAAGGATCAGGCGCTCGCGCAGTATTTCTCGACGGCCTACGCGCGCAAGGCGTTCGAGATTTCGCTCGTGTCGCAAGTCGCTTCGCAGTATTTGCAGGTGCTGCAAGCGGATGACCTGCTGCAAGTCACCGAGCAGACGCTCAAGACCGCGCAGGAGTCGTACAACATCGTCAAGCTGCAATTCGACAACGGCACGGCCTCCGAACTGGATCTGTCGCAGTCGCAGACGGTGGTGGAAACGGCGGCGGCGAACCTGCAGGCGCAGCAGCGTGCGCGGGCGCAGGCAGTGAACGCGCTGGCGCTCCTGATCGGCGAGCCGATTCCCGATGATCTGCCGGCCGGCATGCCGCTCAACGAGCAGGACCTGCTGACGGACATTCCCGCTGGCTTGCCGTCGGATCTGCTCACGCGTCGTCCGGACATCATGGAAGCGGAGCAGAACCTGCTCGCGGCGAACGCGAATATCGGCGCGGCGCGGGCGGCGTTCTTCCCGAGCATCTCGCTCACCGGCAGTTTCGGCACGCTCAGCCCGACGCTCGGCGGCTTGTTCAAGCCCGGCTCGGCGGCGTGGAGCTTCGCGCCGACGATCACGCTGCCGATCTTCCAGGGCGGTCAGAATCAGGCGAATCTGGATCTGGCCAACATCCAGAAGAACATCCAGATCGCGGCGTACGAGAAGGCGATTCAGTCCGCTTTCCGCGATGTCGCCGATGGCCTCGCCGCGCGCGGCACCTACGATCAGCAGATCCGGGCGCTCGAACGCGACACGGCGGCGGAGCAGCGCCGGCTGGATTTGTCGACGATGCGGTATCGGCAGGGCGTCGATAGCTATCTGAACGTGCTGACCGCGCAGCAGGACCTGTACTCGGTGCAGCAGACGCTCATCACCGTGCGCACCGAGCGGCTCGCCAACCTCGTCAATCTGTATCAGGCGCTGGGCGGCGGATGGGTCGAGCATACCGGCGATGCGCCGCGCCCGGCCGATGCGCCAGCTATGCCCGCAGCGCCCGCCGATGTCGGCGCGGCGAGTACACCGCAGGCGGCGTCGGCTGCGGTGGCGGGGTGAGTGGTTTAGTCGATTGTTTGGAAGCCCGGCCGATGTGCCGGGCTTTTTTTTGAAGCAACGACTCACCATGCGCGCAGCAACAGTCCTTCGTTTCTCGGCATGAGGGAGTCAGCGATCCGTGTAGACCCCGTGCCGCTATAACATCGCGACGTCGCGTCGCTAGGTGTTGCTTTCTCGTTCAACGACGCCTGTTTGGCTACTACATCTAATGGCGGGGCACGTAGAATTCCGAGCTTGGCATGCAAACGCCGCACAGCCACGCACACTCAACCCGATTTAGGTCATTTCCAACCGCAACGGGATGACCGTGAAAACCCGTATCGGAATAGAACTAACACTATGACCAGCACGCAACAACGCGCAGCCCTGCAACGCCAGATCTGGCAAATCGCCAACGATGTCCGAGGCGCAGTCGATGGCTGGGACTTCAAGCAATACGTGCTCGGCACCTTGTTCTACCGCTTCATTAGCGAAAACTTCGCCAGCTACATTGAAGCCGATGACGACAGCATCCATTACGCCGACTTGTCCGATAGCGTCATCACGCCAGCCATTAAAGATGACGCCATTAAAACCAAGGGCTATTTCATCTACCCGAGCCAACTGTTTGCCAAGATCGCAGCCGGCGCGAACACCAACGAGAGCCTGAATACCGACCTGGCCACCATCTTCGCCGCGATCGAAGCGTCCGCCAACGGTTACCCCTCCGAGCACGATATCAAAGGCCTGTTTGCGGACTTTGACACGACCAACAATCGACTCGGCAATACGGTCAAAGACAAAAACGCCCGTTTGGCCGCTGTGCTCAAGGGTGTCGCGGAACTGGATTTCGGGCATTTCGACGCCAGCCATATCGACCTGTTCGGCGATGCCTACGAATTTCTCATCTCCAACTACGCCGCCAATGCCGGCAAATCCGGCGGCGAGTTCTTCACTCCGCAGCATGTTTCGAAGCTGATTGCCCAGCTCGCCATGCACAAGCAGGCCAGCGTCAACAAGATATATGACCCGGCCTGCGGCTCCGGCTCGCTGCTGCTGCAAGCCAAGAAGCATTTTGATGCGCACATCATCGAAGAAGGCTTTTTCGGGCAAGAGATCAACCACACCACGTACAACCTGGCGCGGATGAACATGTTCTTGCACAACATCAACTACGACAAGTTCAACATCCAGCTCGGGAATACGCTGACCGACCCGCACTTTGGGGATGACAAACCCTTCGATGCGATCGTCTCCAACCCGCCTTATTCGGTGAAGTGGATCGGCGCGGACGATCCCACGCTGATCAATGATGAACGCTTTGCCCCGGCAGGTGTGTTGGCTCCCAAGTCCAAGGCCGATTTCGCGTTCGTGCTGCACGCGTTGAGTTACCTTTCCAGCAAAGGGCGTGCTGCCATTGTTTGCTTCCCGGGCATCTTCTATCGCGGCGGGGCTGAGCAGAAGATCCGCCAGTACTTGGTAGATAACAACTACGTTGAAACCGTGATTTCACTCGCGCCCAATCTGTTTTTTGGCACCACCATCGCGGTGAATATTATGGTGCTTTCCAAGCACAAAACCGATACCAACACGCAGTTCATCGACGCTAGTGGCCTCTATAAAAAAGAGACGAACAACAACGTGCTGCTGGATGCGCATATCGAACAGATCATGAAGGTGTTCGATAGCAAGGACAACGTCGATCACTTTGCACAGTCGGTAGCATTCGAGAAGGTCGCCGCCAACGATTACAACCTGTCGGTCAGTAGCTATGTTGAAGCGAAGGACAACCGAGAAGTGGTGGACATCGCACAGCTTAATGCGGAACTGAAGATTACCGTCGCCAAGATCGACCAGCTTCGGAAGGACATTGATGCCATTGTCGCGGAGATTGAAGGGGAGGAGGCGGGGGTATGAGCAATATGTGCTGCATGGAAAAGCTGCTCGATGGCGTTGATGTAGAGTGGAAGGCGTTGGGAGACATCGGTGAGTTCGTTAGAGGAAGAAGGTTCGTAAGAACGGATGTAGTACCAACGGGCATCCCATGTATACACTACGGGGAGATGTACACCCACTACGGGATCTGGGCGAAGGAATCGAAATCGTTCCTCGATCCGCACCTCGCATCTAAATTGCGGTCCGCCAGCCATGGTGACGTGATAATAGTTGCGGCGGGTGAAACCATTGAGGATATCGGTAACGGCACAGCTTGGTTAGGCAAACGCGATGTCGTGATCCACGATGCTTGCTTCTCATATAGAAGTCGCTTGGACCCAAAATATGTGTCGTATTTCCTGAGGACTTCTCTGTTTAAGGAGCAAATTAAGAAGCGCATTTCCTCCGGTAAAATATCTGCGATAAATGCTAACGGCCTCGGAAAGGCGATGATCCCCGTTCCATGCCCCGATAACATGGAAAGGTCGCTTCGAATTCAAGCCACCATTGTTGGTGTTCTGGACGCATTCACCGAGCTCACCGCCGAGCTCACCGCCGAGCTCACCGCCGAGCTCACCGCCCGCAAGAAACAATATAACTACTATCGCGACCAGTTGTTGAGTTTCGATGATCTGGACGTAGAGTGGAAGCCGCTCGGTGACCTGGGAGAGTTCATCCGCGGGAAACGCTTCACCAAAGCGGACTACGCGGAGGGCGGCGTCGACGTGATCCACTACGGTGAGATATACACTCGGTACGGCGTCTTTACGAGCCGGGCGTTTTCCCAAGTCAGATGCAATATGGCCGGCTCTTTGCGCTATGCAGAGCCAGGAGACGTTGTGATAGCAGGCGTTGGTGAAACGGTTGAAGAAGTCGGTAAGGCAGTGGCTTGGCTTGGGAAAGGGAAGGTGGCCATCCACGACGATAGCTACGCTTTTCGTCATCGAATCAATCCGAAATACGTCTCCTATGTAATGCAGACGACCGCTTTCATTGACGAAAAAGCGAAGCATGTGTCTCGGGGAAAAGTCAATAGACTTTTGATTGATGGAATTGCGAAGGTCAGAGTTCCCATTCCACATCCGAACGACGCTGAAAGATCACTCGCCGAACAAGCTCGCATCGTCGGTATTCTCGACAAATTCGACGCTCTGACGAACTCCATCAGCGAGGGCTTGCCGCGCGAGATAGAACTGCGTCAGAAGCAATACGAGTATTACCGCGATCTCCTGTTCAGCTTCCTGAAGCCCGCAGAGATGGAGGCTTCGCATGGAGAAGACGCTGACGCAGTACACCGGGCAGCTGTAAGTTTTGGATAAGAGATCCAGTTTGCCTATGCCTGCAACGGCACAAAAGGGACGCGCCTGTTGAGCAACTCCGAGCAGTTGTCACACCTGAAGCCGATGGCGCAAAAGATGACCGCAATATAGGTCTTACAACAATCGCTCAAGCACGTCGTCGACCGCCATCGATTTCGACAGGAGAAAAACAAAATGATCGAATACAACACTATCGCCGAGTCGAAGAACTTCATCGTACTAGACAGATACGTCCAGGAATGGAGTGCCGCGGAAAGCTACCAAAGCGAAAGCGATCTGGAGCGGGAGTTCATTCAGGACCTGCGAGACCAGGGCTATGAATACGTGCCCGGCTTGAACTCGCCTCAAGCCCTGCTCGCCAATGTGCGGGTCCAGCTGCAAACGCTGAATAACGTGCAGTTTGCCGAAGGTGAATGGTTGCGCTTCGTGGAAACCTGGTTGGACAAGCCCAGCGACGGCATCGTCGAGAAAACGCGGAAGATCCACGACGATCACGTCCACGACTTCGTGTTTGACGACGGTCGTATCCAGAACATCTATCTTCTGGATAAGAAAAACATCGCCCGCAACAAAGTGCAGGTGATCAAGCAGTTCGAGCAGACCGGTACGCACGCCAATCGCTATGACGTGACGATTCTCGTCAATGGCTTGCCACTGGTGCAAGTGGAGTTGAAAAAGCGCGGCGTTGCCATTCGCGAAGCCTTCAACCAGGTGCATCGTTACAGCAAGGAGAGCTTCAACAGTGAGCGTTCCTTGTTCAAGTACCTGCAGCTGTTCGTGATATCCAACGGCACGGATAGCCGTTACTTCGCCAACACCACGCAGCGCAACAAGAACAGCTTCGACTTCACCATGAATTGGGCGAAGGCGGATAACACGCTCATCAAAGACCTAAAGGACCTCACGGCCACCTTCTTTCAGAAGCACACGCTGCTCAATGTGCTCCTCAACTACTCGGTGTTTGATGTCAGCAACACGCTACTCGTCATGCGCCCTTATCAGATTGCTGCTACGGAACGCATTCTTTGGAAGATCAGAAGTAGCCACCAAGGCAAGAACTGGAGCAGTACCGAAAGTGGTGGCTTCATCTGGCACACCACTGGGTCGGGCAAGACCTTGACCAGTTTCAAGGCGGCGCGTCTTGCCACTGAGCTTGATTTCATCGACAAGGTGTTCTTCGTGGTAGACCGCAAGGATCTGGACTACCAGACGATGAAGGAGTACCAGCGTTTCTCACCGGATAGCGTGAATGGGTCGGACAGCACGGCTGGTCTGAAGCGCAATCTGGACAAGGACGACAACAAGATCGTCGTCACCACCATCCAGAAGCTGAACAACCTGATGAAGAGTGAGACGGACCTGCCTATTTACGGCAAGCAGGTGGTCTTCATTTTTGACGAGTGCCATCGCAGCCAGTTTGGCGAAGCACAGAAGAACTTGAAGAAGAAGTTCAAGAAGTTCTGCCAGTTTGGCTTTACCGGCACGCCGATCTTCCCGCAGAACGCGCTAGGCGCGGATACGACCGCCAGCGTGTTCGGCCGTGAACTGCATTCGTATGTGATCACAGATGCTATTCGCGACGAGAAGGTGCTGAAGTTCAAGGTGGACTACAACGATGTGCGACCGCAGTTCAAGGCCATCGAAAGCGAACAGGACGAGAAAAAGCTGAGCGCGGCCGAGAATAAGCAGGCCCTGCTGCATCCGGACCGTATTCGCGAGATCACGCAATACATCTTGAAGAACTTCCGGCAGAAGACCCACCGGCTTCAACCGGGCAATAAGGGTTTCAATGCCATGTTCGCCGTAAGCAGCGTGGACGCAGCCAAGCTGTACTACGAGTGCTTCAAGGACCTACAGAAGACCAGCGATAAGCCGCTGAAAGTCGCCACCATCTTCTCGTTTGCGGCCAACGAAGAGCAGGACGCCGTAGGCGATATTCAAGACGAGAGCTTCGATGTCTCTGCCATGAACATCAGCGCAAAGGAGTTCTTGAGCGCCGCCATCGCGGACTACAACGCGATGTTCAAAACCAACTTCAGCGTGGACAGCAATGGCTTCCAGAACTATTACCGTGATCTGGCCAAGCAGGTCAAAGCCAAGGAAGTCGACCTGCTGATTGTGGTCGGCATGTTTCTGACAGGCTTCGATGCCCCTACGCTAAACACTTTGTTCGTCGACAAGAACTTGCGCTTCCACGGTCTGATGCAGGCCTACTCGCGCACCAATCGTATTTTTGACGCGACTAAAACGTTCGGCAACATCGTCACTTTCCGGGACCTGGAGCAGGCGACCATCGACGCCATCACGCTTTTTGGTGACAAGAACACCAAGAATGTGGTGCTGGAGAAGAGCTACAAGGAATACATGGAGGGCTTCACCGATGTGGCCACCGGTGAAGCGCGGCGTGGCTTCGTAGACGTGGTCAAGGAGTTGGAATCACGCTTCCCCGACCCCGCTGCCATTGAGAAAGAAGCGGACAAGAAGGCTTTCGCCAAGCTGTTCGGCGAATACTTGCGCGTGGAAAACCTGCTGCAAAACTATGACGAGTTCGCGAGCCTGAAGGCCTATCAAGATCTTGATCTGAATGACGCTGCGGCGGTTGAAGCGTTCAAAGCAAAGCACTATTTGAGCGACGATGATCTAGCTGAAATGCAAGCCATCACGCTCCCCGCCGAGCGAAAGATTCAGGATTACCGTTCCACCTACAACGATGTGCGCGACTGGCTGCGTCGGGAAAAGGATTCTGGCGAGCGCGAGAAATCGACCATTGATTGGGATGACGTGGTCTTCGAGGTGGATCTGCTCAGGTCTCAGGAAATCAATCTGGATTACATCCTGGAGTTGATCTTCGAGCACAACAAGAAGACTAAAAGCAAGTCAGAGCTGGTGGATGAAGTACGCCGGGTGATTCGCGCGAGCCTGGGCAACCGCGCCAAAGAAAGCTTGGTGGTGGACTTCATCAACCAGACCGATCTAGACAAAATTGGCGATAAGGCGAGCGTAATCGACGCCTTCTTCACTTTTGCCCAGTCGGAGCAGCAGCGTGAGGCGCAAGAACTGATCAGCACCGAAAGCCTCCATGCCGAGGCGGCTAGGCGCTACATCGCCAACTCGCTGAAGCGGGAATACGCCAGTGACAATGGTACTGAACTCAATGCCGTTCTGCCTAAGATGAGCCCGCTCAATCCGCAATATCTCACTAAAAAGCAGACCGTGTTCCAAAAGATCGCTGCATTCGTTGAGAAATTCAAAGGTGTCGGAGGGCAAATCTGAGACGCAGTGATACCAGGAGTCGAGCCAACTGGATTCGTTTGCTCCATATCGTGCGAGCGACCGCTTCGACCAATGTCTTGCCAGCGCGGAAGACGACGCAATGGCCGTTTGAGCCGCGTGCGTCAACTGGTGCAGACTTTGGGCGACGACGAATCTAGTTGATCGGCGAGGCGCAGTAAGGTCGCGCCGTCCCTTGCCGCGCTTTAGATGTCAACCCGTCCCGCATCAACCACTCCGGCGCCCCGGTCGGACGACTTCCCGCAGATACTCCGCCGTGCGACTCTCCTCGTGCCGCGCAACCACGCGCGGCTCGCCCGCCACGAGTACCCTCCCGCCATCCTCTCCCGCGCCCGGACCCATGTCGATGACCCAGTCGCTGTCGGCCGCGACTCGCATGTCATGCTCGACAACGACCACCGTATTGCCCGCATCGACGAGCCCTTGCAGTTGCGCCATCAGGCGGTCGACGTCGGCGGGGTGAAGGCCAGTAGTCGGTTCGTCGAGAATATAAAGCGTGTCCGCGCGATGCGCGCGCTGCAATTCGGTCGCGAGCTTGATGCGCTGCGCCTCGCCGCCCGACAGTTCCGTCGCTGGCTGGCCGAGACGCAGATAGCCGAGCCCGATGTCGCGCAACACGGTGAGCGCGCGCATTACCGCAGGCTCGGCGGCGAAGAACGCGCATGCGCTATCCACGCTCATCGCAAGCACGTCCGCGATGTTCTTGCCTTGCCATTCGATCTCCAGCGTCTGCGGGTTGTAGCGCGATCCGTGACACGTGGAGCACGAGGTGAAAACGCTCGGCAGAAAAAGTAGCTCGACGCTCACGAAGCCTTCGCCTTCGCATGTCGGGCAACGCCCTTGCGCCACATTGAACGAGAAGCGGCCCGCGCCATAGCGGCGCTTGCGCGCGGCAGGCGTATCGGCGAAGAGCTTGCGCACGTGATCGAAGAGGCCGGTGTAGGTCGCAAGATTCGAGCGCGGCGTCCGGCCAATCGGCTTCTGGTCGACGCGCACCAGTCGCTTCACGGTCTCCATGCCTGCCGCGATATGTCCGTCCGCAGGCGTCTCCGCGCGCGCGAGCAGCGGGTCCTGTTCTTCATCGCCTTCGTCGTCGAGCAGCCGTCCCAGCCGCGCGGCGACGAGCTCGGGCAGCGCCTGACTCACGAGGCTCGACTTTCCGGAGCCGGATATCCCGGTCACTGTCGTGAAGCAGCCGAGAGGGAACGCGACATCGATGTTATGCAGGTTATTGCGCTTGATGCCCGACAGCCGCAACCAGTCGCGCGCGGCACGCGGCCGGCGCATCGCGGGCGAACCCGCGGCGAACAGATGCCTTCGCGTCTGCGATGCTTCTACCTCGGCCAGTCCTTCAGGTGGCCCGCTATACAGCACTTCGCCGCCCGCTTCGCCGGCTGCGGGGCCGACATCCACGAGCCAGTCCGCGCGCCGCATCATGTGCAGATCATGTTCGATCACGAAGAGCGAATTGCCCGCCGACTTCAGGCGTTGCAAGGCGACGAAGAGCGCCTCGCTGTCGGCCGGATGCAGACCGGCGGAAGGCTCGTCCAGCACATACACGACACCGAAAAGCTGGGACGCAAGCTGAGTGGCAAGCCGCAAGCGCTGCAACTCGCCGGATGAGAGCGTGGGCGTCGCCCGATCGAGCGAAAGATAGCCGAGCCCCAGGTCGGTCAGCGTGACGAGGCGCTCCAGCAGATCAGCGGCGATGCGCTCGGCGGCCGCGCGTTTCTCGTCCGAGAGATTGGGCGTTCGCCGCACGTCCGGAGCCGCCTTGTGCGCCGAACCGCCGGCGGCCACGCGTTTCGCCGTCGCCGCGCGCCGCGCGTCCTCCTCGAGCACGTGGCCGTCGCTATCGGTGTCGGGCCACGCGCCGCGTGCGATCGGTTCGAGCAGTTCAGCTAGGCGGTTAAGCGACAGCCGCGAGAACTCGGCGATATCGAGTCCGGCGAACGTCACCGACAGCGCCTCTTGCTTCAGCCGTTTGCCGTGACATGCGGCGCAATCCTTGCCGACCATGAAGCGCGACACGCGCTTTTTCATCAGCGCGCTTTGCGTATGGGCGAAGGTATGCAGCACGTACCGGCGCGCGCTGGTGAACGTGCCCTGATAGCTCGGCTCCGCGCCACGCTTGAGCGCCGCTTGCGTCTCCTTCGGCGTGAGGCCCGCATAGACCGGTACGGTCGGTTGTTCGTCGGTGAATAGAATCCAGTCGCGATCCTTCTTCGGCAAGTCACGCCACGGCTTGTCGACGTCGTAACCCAGCGTCACGAGAATGTCGCGCAGATTCTGCCCGTGCCACGCGGGCGGCCACGCGGCCACGGCGCGCTCGCGGATGGTCAGGGTATCGTCGGGCACCATCGACGCTTCCGTGACCTCGTAGACGCGTCCCAGGCCGTGACAGACCGGGCACGCGCCCTGTACGGTATTAGGCGAAAAGTCCTCGGCATAAAGCATCGGTTGCCCGGCCGGATAGCTGCCCGTGCGGGAGTAGAGCATGCGCACGAGACTGGAGAGCGTCGTGATGCTTCCCACCGACGAACGCGCATTCGGTGCGCCGCGCTGCTGCTGAAGCGCGACGGCGGGCGGCAGGCCTTCGATCGACCCGACTTGCGGCACGCCGACCTGCTCGATCAGGCGGCGTGCATAAGGCGCGACGGATTCGAAGTAGCGCCGTTGCGCTTCGGCGTACAACGTGCCGAACGCAAGCGACGACTTGCCGGAGCCCGATACGCCCGTGAAGACGACGAGCGCATCGCGGGGAACGTCGACATCGACGTTCTTCAGGTTGTGCTCTCGCGCGCCACGCACGCGCACGAAGCCCGTGAGAGACTCGCTCGTGTCGCCTTTCGATGATCGCGTCTTCGTATGTGTCTTAGTTGCTGGCATCCACTCGTCGGAGAATCCGGGAAGCGCGTGATGGAACGGGTGGGCAGCATGTCGCGTGCCATTATCGAAGCAGAGCGGAGTGACCACTTGAAGACCGACGGCACACCGGTTGCTGCCATTCTTGTCCCGCGACGCTGTCGTAGCGGGGTCTACCTCAGGGTGGTGCGCATATGGGCACGTTCGGCCAAATCGTCGGCGCCGCGATCATGATCTGCACGCTCGCCGATATCTTTCTCACCATCCTGTACGCACGCGTCGGTCGGGGACGAGCCAAGCGTCTCGGCGCCGGACTCATCAGCCTTGCCATCGCTCAAGGAGTCTGGGCGGCGTTTCGCCGCCTGCCCATGAGGGACGGCCCCAAACGGGAGGCGCTGTCATTCGCGGGTCCGCTTATCCTCGTTCTGTTGCTCGTCACGTGGACGCTTTGCCTGACGCTCGGCGATGCACTGCTGCTGTGGCCGGCGCTGGGAGACAGCGTCCGCTCCAGTTCGGGGCCGACACCGACGGACTTCGCGGCAGCGGTCTACGCAGCGGCGACAAGTCTGTCGATCACGGGCTCTAGCGACTTCATTCCGCACACGAACGCGTACAGGATGGTCTACCTTGTCGGCTCGTTTGTCGGCACGGCAGTCGTGACTCTGACGCTGTCGTACTTGCTGCAACTATACGGTGCGCTGCAGCGGCAAAATACATTGGGGCAGCAACTATTTTTCCTCACGCGGGAAACCGGCGACGCAGTCGAGCTTATTCGAGGGCTGGCGGTCGGGCAGCATCCGGAGACGGCCTATTCGATGCTCTCCGACGCTGCCCAGTCGCTGTCATCGGTGCACGAGTCGCTGAGGATTTACCCGATCACCTTCTTCTTCCGCTATCCCGAGCCACACTTCTCACTGGCTGCGATCGCCTTCATGTCGCTCGAAACGGTGTCACTGCTCAGAGCCTGCCTGCGCGACGACGCCTCCGACTTGCTGAAGCATGGCGCTGCCGTCGAAGGGCTCTGGCGAGCCGCGTTGTCGACGCTGGACACACTGGATGGCGCTTACGTGCACTCGGGCGCCCGCATTCGGGGCCGCGGCGCAGAGTCGGACGATGACACCCGTGCAGCATGGGCCGACCACTACGGGCGCGCGGCGCAACGGCTGCGCGGTGCGGGACTGAAGGACCTCATCGATGACGGCGGAGCCGACGAGTACGTTAGCCAGCGCGCCGTCTGGAATGGGCTGGTGATGAGCATCGCGCGGTTTTCGGCGGTGGACCTCGGCGACCTCGGCGCGCCGTCAGAACAGTCGACGCGAGAAAGACGCCTGGTTTCCTGATGTATCACCCGCGTCGTCCAGAGTGATTCGTTCGAGTGGCATCGACCGGTAGGTAATAAGGTATCCGAATCAATTTGCAAGCGGTTACGTTGCCGACTTCGTCGCGCATCGACCCGCGGACCGCGACAACAAAAAAGCGCCGCGGCTCACACCGCGGCGCCAACCCATCACAACCCGCAAGCACTTCCTTCAAGCCATCACTGCGCTTCCGATGCGCGCGCCGCGCCGTCGAAATCATGCCCTGCCTGACGAATCTCACAGCGCGCTTCGCGTTCCTTGCGCACGCCGTTGAACACGATATTGAGCACGACCGCCGACACGGACGCCAGCAGAATGCCGCTGTGAAGAATCGGCTCCAGTGCGTGCGGCAGTTGCGAGAAGAACTTGGGTGCGACCACCGGCACGAGCCCGAGGCCGACGCTCACCGCGACGATGAACAGGTTGTGGTGATTCTTCACGAAGTCCACTTTCGACAGCACCTTGATGCCGTTCGCCGCGACCATGCCGAACATCACGATGCCCGCGCCGCCGAGCACGAACGGCGGCACTGAAGCGACCACCTGCGCCATCTTCGGAAAGAGGCCGAGCACGACGAGAATCACGCCGCCCGTCGCGCAGACGAAGCGGCTCTTCACGCCCGTCACGCCGATCAGCCCGACGTTCTGCGAAAACGACGTATGCGGAAACGAGTTGAAAATGCCGCCGATCAGCGTGCCGAGACCATCCACGCGCAAGCCGCGCACGAGCGCCTTCTGATCGACCGGACGCTCCACGAGATCGCCGACCGCGAGGAACATGCCCGTCGATTCGATGAACGTCACGAACATGACGATGACCATCGTCGCGACGGAGAGCGCATCGAAGTGCGGCATGCCGAAGTGGAACGGCAGCACGATGCCGACCCACGGCGCATGCGCGACGCCGTCCATGTTGACGCGCCCGAGCATCGCGGCGAGCACGAAGCCCGCGACGATGCCGAGCAGCACCGAGATGTTCGCGATGAAGCCGCGCGCGAACTTGTTGATGAGCAGAATGAGCGAGAGCACGACGAGCGACAGCAGCAGATACACGGGATTGCCGTAGTCGGGATTGCCGACGCCGCCCGCCGCCCAGTTGATGCCCACGCCCATCAGCGACAGGCCGATCACCGCGATCACCGTGCCGACCACGACCGGCGGAAAGAAGCGCAGCAGCTTGCCGATCATCGGCGCGAGAAAGATGCCGATGACGCCGGCCGCGATGGTCGCGCCGAACACATCGAGAATGCCGAGCGACGGATTCGTGCCGATGGCGACCATCGGTCCGACCGCAGCGAAGGTGCAGCCCATGATGACCGGCAGGCGGATGCCGAAGATCCACAGCCCGAGCGTCTGAATCAGCGTGGCGACGCCGCATGAAAACAAGTCCGCGCTGATGAGGAACGCGACCTCGTCCTTCGACAGATGCATGGCCGCGCCGAGAATCAGCGGCACCGCGACGGCGCCCGCGTACATCACGAGGACGTGCTGTATGCCGAGCGTGAGCAACTGGCCGGTCGGCAGCCGTTCGTCGCACGGATGAACCTTCGGGTGGCTCGTGCTCGATGCCATATGTGTCTCCTTGATTGCCTTTCCATTTGAACGGCCTCCAAGGTAAGTGCGACAAAAAGCGCGAACAAGACCACGCGGCGCTATACGTCGGGTTCGCGGGGTGATATGCAAGCGGCGCGAAGGGCGGAACGGAACCGCGCGGAGGCCCTTGCTGCAAGGGACTTGACGCATCGCGAGGGATTTTTGTCGGCTCATGCAAGGCCGACTGAAGGGGCGCGTCGTTATGATGTTCATCACGGCGCGCGTATAGTCCGTTTTTCGTTCATCGTGTGCGGCGGCGGGGTTAACCCGCGTGATTCCGCGTTATTCCACGCTTACCGCGTTTTCCCTAACGTCTTTTCGAGCGGCTCATTTATGCGTTTTCTCGGCATCGATCTCGGCACGGGTTCCGTGAAACTGGCTATCGTCGACGAACGCGCGCGCGAAGTCGCAGCGTCGAGCGCGGCTTATGCGGTGACGAGCGCGCAGCCGGGCTGGGCCGAGACATCCGCCGATGCGTGGTATGCCGCTGTCGTCGATGCCGCCTCTCGCCTGCCCGCGCACGAACGCGAAGCCGTGAGTGCGATCGGCTTCTCAGGGCAGATGCACGGCGTGGTGCCGACCGCCGCCGATGGCCGCGCGCTGCGCCCCGCGATGCTCTGGCCGGACACGCGCGCCCGCGCGCTGCTCGACGCGTGGCCGGAGCCGCAGCCGAACCCGGTCGCGCCGGGCATGGCCGGGCCGCTCCTGCGCTGGCTCGCGACGCACGAACCCGCGCTCGCCGCCGACATGCGCTGGGCGTTGCAGCCGAAGGACTGGCTGCGCGCGAGGCTCGGCGGCGCGATCGTGACCGATCCGTCGGACGCGTGCGCGACCGCGCTCGCTGCGCCGTCCGGCGAATGGGACGCGGCGCTCATCGAGAGGCTCGGCTTGTCGCGCGAGTGGTTCGCGCGGCTTGCGGCATCGGATGCGCAGGCGGGCGCGTTGTCTGAGGAAGCTGCTTCGGCGCTTGGCCTGCGCGCCGGCATTCCGATGGCCGTCGGCGCGGGCGATACGCCGTGCGCCGCGCTCGGCAGCGGCCTGATCGCGGATGGCGACGCGCTGCTCACCACGGGCAGCGGCGGCCAGATCGTCGTGATGAGCGACGAAGCGCCGTCGCCGGTGCGCGGACTCCACACGTATCGCGGCGCGGCGAGCACCGGCGCGCGCTGGTATCGCATGGCGGCGATGCAGAACGTGGGCGTCGCGCTGGAGACCGTGCGCGGCTGGCTCGGCTATGCATCGTGGCCCGCCGCATACGAGGACGCGTTCGCATCGGATGCGAGCGCGTCCGTGAGCTTCCTGCCGTACCTGAGCGGCGAGCGTTCTCCGTGGATGAATCCGGCGGCGCGCGGCGGCTGGCTCGGCCTCGGCCTCGACGACACGCGCGGCACGATGATGCGCGCGGCGTTCGAAGGCGTGGCATTCGCATTGCGGGCGGGACTCGACGCCATCCGGACGAGCGGCACGCCGTTGTCGTCGATGCGGCTTGCGGGCGGCGGTTCCATCGACGCGCGCTGGCGTCAACTGCTCGCCGATGCGCTGCATGTCGAACTGCACGCCTGCGATTGCCCGAACGCGGCGGCGCGCGGCGCGGCGATCATCGGCGGCATGGCGGCGGGGCATTGGCGCGCCGACGACTTAGCGTCGCTCACGCCGGCCAGCACGCGCGTTGCGAGTCCGCGAGGCGACGCCGCGCTCGACGAAAGGCACGCGCGTTTCATCGCTCTCTACGAGCGCGTCGAAGACTGGTTCTGACGTCTTGCCCGCCAGCCCTTAAACTGACGTGCGATTCGCGTCACTTCAGGCGAGGGCCGCGCCGTCGGCCCATCACAACATCAACGACATCCGCTATGTCCGCATCCGACACGCCGCAACCCGACTTCCGCTCGCGCCAGTTCCTCCTGGATCACGCGCTGCGCACGATGATCTTCTATCACCCGCACTGCATGGACCCGGCAGGCGGCTTCTATCACTTCTACAAGAACGACGGCACCATCTACGACCGCAAGTCGCGTCATCTCGTGTCGAGCACGCGCTTCATCTTCAACTACGCGATGGCGTACAAGCACTACGGCCTCGACGAATATCGCGGCGGCGTGCGGCACGGCATCGACTATCTGCGCGAGGTTCATCGCAATCCGGAAACGGGCGGCTATGCGTGGACGCTGAATGGCCGCGAAGTCACGGACGCGACCAATCATTGCTACGGCCTCGCGTTCGTGGTGCTCGCGTATGCGAAAGCGGTGGAAGCGGGCTTCGACGAGGCGCGCGCCTATCTCGACGAAACGTGGGACCTGATGGAGACGCATTTCTGGGACGCGCCGCACGGTCTCTACAAAGACGAGGCCAGCGCGGACTGGAAGGTATCGGACTATCGCGGGCAGAACGCGAACATGCATGCATGCGAAGCGTTTCTGGCTGCGTTCGAAGCGACCGGCGAGACCCGCTATCTGGACCGCGCGGCGCTTCTGGCCGACAACATGGTCAACCGTCAGGCCGCGCTTGCGGGCGGTCTCGTCTGGGAGCACTACAAGCCGGACTGGTCGATCGACTGGGACTACAACAAGGGCGACCGCAGCAACATCTTTCGTCCGTGGGGATTTCAGCCGGGGCATCAGACGGAATGGGCCAAGCTGCTGCTGATTCTCGACCGGCATCGGCCGGAAGCGTGGCATGCAGAGCGCGCGAGGGAGCTGTTCGATCGCGCGCTCGAACTGTCATGGGATCACGAGCACGGCGGCATGGTGTACGGCTTCGATCCGGACGGCAAGTTCTACGACGAAGACAAGTACTTCTGGGTGCAGGCGGAATCGCTCGCGGCGGCGGCGCTGCTTGCCGAGCGCGCGGCTCGCGATGCCGATCAGTCGGCCGCCGCGCGCTACTGGAGCGATTACGACCGCTTGTGGGCCTATAGCTGGGCGCATTTCGTCGATCATAAATACGGCGCGTGGTATCGCATATTGACGCGCGACAACCGCCAGTACAGCGACGAAAAAAGCCCCGCCGGCAAGACCGACTATCACACGATGGGCGCATGTTACGAAGTCCTGAACGTCGTGCGCTGAACCAAACATTGCCATTGAAACGAGGAACCGAACGATGAAGACAAAAGCCGCAATCGCATGGAAAGCAGGTCAGCCGCTCACCATCGAGGAAGTCGATCTCGAAGGGCCGCGCGCCGGCGAAGTGCTGATCGAAGTGAAGGCAACGGGCATTTGCCACACCGATTACTACACGCTCTCGGGCGCGGACCCGGAAGGCATTTTCCCGGCGATTCTCGGCCACGAAGGCGCGGGCGTGATCGTGGATGTGGGACCGGGCGTCGGCACCGTGAAGAAGGGCGATCACGTCATTCCGCTCTACACGCCGGAATGCCGCCAGTGCAAGTTCTGCCTCTCGCGCAAAACGAATCTCTGTCAGGCGATCC
This sequence comes from Caballeronia sp. AZ10_KS36, assembly GCF_023631105.1. Classification (NCBI taxonomy): domain Bacteria; kingdom Pseudomonadati; phylum Pseudomonadota; class Betaproteobacteria; order Burkholderiales; family Burkholderiaceae; genus Caballeronia; species Caballeronia sp. AZ10_KS36. The sequence continues at coordinate 74,031 of NZ_JALQDQ010000003.1, forward strand.
GCGCGACGCAAGGCAAGGGCCTGATGCCCGATGCCACCTCGCGCTTCTCGCTCGACGGCAAGCCGCTCTTTCACTACATGGGCACGTCGACGTTCTCGAACTACATCGTGGTGCCGGAGATCGCGGTGGCGAAAGTGCGCGAGGACGCGCCGTTCGACAAGATCTGCTACATCGGCTGCGGCGTGACGACGGGCGTCGGCGCGGTCGTGTATTCGGCGAAGGTCGAGGCCGGCGCGAACGTGGTCGTGTTCGGGCTCGGCGGCATCGGCCTGAACGTGATTCAGGGCGCGAAGATGGTGGGCGCGGACAAGATCATCGGCGTCGATATCAATCCGGGCCGCGTCGAGCTGGCGAAGAAGTTCGGCATGACGGACTTCATCAACCCGAACGAAGTGGAGAACGTCGTCGATCGCATCGTGCAGTTGACGGATGGCGGCGCGGACTATTCGTTCGAATGCGTCGGCAACGTGAAGCTGATGCGTCAGGCGCTCGAATGCACGCACAAGGGCTGGGGACAGTCGTTCATCATCGGCGTGGCGGCGGCGGGCGAGGAAATCAGCACGCGGCCGTTCCAGCTCGTCACGGGCCGCGAGTGGAAGGGCTCGGCGTTCGGCGGCGCGCGCGGCCGCACCGACGTGCCGAAGATCGTCGACTGGTACATGGAAGGCAAGATCAATATCGACGATCTCATCACGCATCATCTGAAGCTCGATCAGATCAACGACGGCTTCGACCTGATGAAGAAGGGCGAGTCCATCCGCTCCGTCGTCATCTATTGAGCGCGGAGGACGCCATGCTCGAACTCGTCGAGGAACACCGTTGTTTCGATGGCGTGCAGCGCATCTATCGGCACGAGTCGAGGTCGATCGGCCTGCCTATGCGCTTTTCGGTGTTCTTGCCCGCCGCTGCGTCGGCATCGAAAGTGCCGGCGCTTTTCTATCTCGCCGGTCTCACGTGCACCGAAGAGACGTTTCCGATCAAGGCCGGCGCGCAGCGGTACGCGGCCGAGCATGGCATCGCGCTGATCGCGCCGGACACGTCGCCGCGCGGCGCGGACATTCCCGGCGAGAAAGACGCGTGGGATTTCGGCGTCGGCGCGGGATTCTATGTCGATGCGACGCGCGAGCCGTGGCGCGAGCGGTATCGCATGTATTCGTACGTGACGCAGGATTTACGCGAAGCGGTGTTGGCGGAATTGCCGGTGCGCGAGGACCGGCTCGGCATCTTCGGCCATTCGATGGGTGGGCACGGCGCGCTCGTGCTCGCGCTGCGCAATCCGGATGTGTACCGCAGCGTGTCGGCGTTCGCGCCGATTGCGGCGCCTTCGCAATGTCCGTGGGGCGTGAAGGCGTTCACCGGCTATCTCGGCGACGACCGCGAAGCGTGGAAGCAGTACGACGCGAGCGAGCTCGTGAAGGGCGATGCAGCGTCACGCTTCGAAGGCGGCATTCTGATCGATCAGGGACTGGCCGATCAGTTTCTCGCCGAGCAGTTGCATCCCGATGTGTTCGAGCGCAACGCGCGCGAGGCGGGGCATAGCGTCGCGGTGCGTCGTCACGAAGGGTATGACCACGGGTACTTCTTCATCGCGACGTTCATCGGCGAGCACATCGCGCATCATGCGCGGGTGCTCTGCCGTTGAGCGCGGCGCGGTTGCGGCAGCGGTCGGTCAGCTTCCGCGCCGCGCCAGCAGGCTCGCCGCATAGACCACGGCGGCGAGCATCGTGATCCAGAAGCTCGTCGGCCAGTCGGTGTAGTAGGCGAGCGTGAGGCCCGCCCACGCTTGCCCCAGCGCGAAGAGCGCGGCGAGCAGCAGGCCCGTCGACAGGCGCGTGGTCACGTTCTGCGCCGCCGCTGCCGGCCCGACCATCAGCGCGAACACCAGCAGCACGCCGACGATCTGCGTGCACGCCGCCACCGCGAGCGCGGTGATCGCGAGAAACAGCACGGAGACGAGGCGCAGCGAGACGCCTTTTGCTTCGGCCAGTTCCGGCTGCAACGAAGCGAAGAGCAGTGGCCGCATGATGACGCCCAGCGCAACGAGACTGACCGCCGCGAGTCCGGCAAGGACGACGAGCGTTTCGTGACTCACGCCGAGCACGTTGCCGAACAGCAGCGCGGTGGCCTGCGTCGCGTACGCGGTGAAGAAGTGCAGAAACAGCAGGCCGAAGCCGAGCGACAGCGAAAGAATCACGCCGATGGCCACGTCGCGGCCCGACAGCCGCTCGCCGAGCGCGCCCATGCCGACGCCCGCCGCGAGCGTGAAGCCGACCATGCCCCAGATGGGCGATACGCCGAGCAGCACCGCGCCCGTCGCGCCGGTGAAGCCCACGTGCGACAGCGCGTGCCCCGCGAACGTCTGCCCGCGCATCACCAGAAAATACCCGACGATTCCCGCCAGCACCGCGACGATGCCCGACGCCGCGAAGGCGTTCACCATGAAGTCGTATTCAAACATCGTGCGTGTGCGTTCCCTTCTTGCCGTGGCCGTGCGTATGAGCGTGCTCGTGCTGGTGGTCGTGCTCGTGCTGATGCCCGTTGCCGTTTTCGTGCGCGTGATCGAGCTTGTCGATTTCGACGTCGCCCGACATCACGAAGATGCGGCCGTTCACGCGCATGACGTCGATGGTAGAGCCATAAAGACGCGAAAGCACCGGCTTCGTGATGACTTCATCGACGGTGCCGAGCGCCGCGCGCCCGTTGCCGAGATACAGCACGCGGTCGAGCGAATTGAGCAGCGGATTCAGTTCGTGCGCGGAGAAAAGCACCGTGATGTTGAGTTCGCGCTGCACGCGCCGCACGAGTTCCACGACGCTCGTCTGATGACGCGGATCGAGGCTGATGAGCGGCTCGTCGAGCAGCAAGAGACGCGGGTTGCCGAGCAGACATTGCGCGAGCAGAAGCCGCTGACGCTCGCCGCCCGATAGCTCCGACAGCGGCCGCGCCGCGAGTTGCCGCGCGCCGACGAGATCGAGCACGCGCTCGACGTCGGCGTGCGTGCGCGCGTCGCGACGCGGCAGGCCCCAGCGATGCCCGTCCGCGGCCATCGCGACGAAATCGCGCCCGAGCACGCGGCGATTGGCGAGCCCCGCCCGAATCTGCGGCATGTAGCCGATGGACGGATTGCCGCGCACGACCGCTTCGCCGTTCACGCGAATCGCGCCGGACGCGACCGGCACGAGGCCGAGCAGCGCGCGCATGAGCGTGGTCTTGCCCGCGCCGTTCGGTCCGAGCACGCCGATGAATTCGCCGGTGTGAACGGTGAAGCTCGCATCGTTCAGAATCGCGCGTCCGCCGAGTTCGAGCGTCACGCGATCGACTTCGAGCGCGGCCTTCGACTCGCGGATCATTGCTGCCATCCTTGCAGCGCGCCCGCGAGCGCGTCGAGCTGGGTTTCCATCCATTGCTGATACGTCTTGCCGGCGGGCAGCGTCTCCGTCACGCTGATGCTCGGCACATGCCCGTCTTTCGCGATGCCGAGCAGACGCCGCGTGAGCGCGCCGGTCGCCTGGCTGTTGTAGATCAGGACGTGCACGCGCCGTTCGCGCAAGTCCTTCTCGAACGCGGCGATATCGGCGGGGCTCGGCTCCGTCTCGTTCATCGCGGCGGTCTGGAACCGCTGGTTGCGCATTTCGAAGCCGATGGCATCCGCCGTATAGCCGAACACCGGCTCGGTCGCGGTCACGGGCACGCCGCGATAGCGCGACTTCAACTGCGCGATGCGCGCGTCGATGGGCTTGAGCGACGCCAGAAATGCGGCGAGGCGCGCGTCGTAATCGCTCTTGTGCGCCGGGTCCGCGCTCGCCAGATACGCGCTTACCGCTTTGGCGACGGCGGGCATCGTCGGCGGGTCGTACCAGAGATGCGGATTGTCGCCGGACTTCTTGCCGGTCAACTGCGCCGCGACGATCACTGTGCGCTTGCCGCTGCCCTTGCCGCTGCTCTTGGATGCCGCGAGCAGCTTGTCCATCCACGGGTCGTAGTCCGCGCCGTTATAGACCACGAGCGCCGCGTGCTGAAGCGCGCGCGCGGTCTTCGGGCTGGCTTCGAAGAGATGCGGGTCTTCGTCGGGATTGTTGAGAATGCTCGTGACCTCGACGTGATCGCCGCCGAGCTGGCGCACGACGTCGCCATAGAAGTTCTCCGCTGCGACCACCGGCACGCCGGCGGCATGCGCCGTCACGCTCTGGCCGATGCTGAACACGGCCGCGATGCAACCCAGAATGTGCGCGAGTTTCATCGGGTTCCTCGTGTGTGGGCGTGATCGTTCGCGCGATGCTTGCGCTGGCACTCGCTGCACAGGCCGCTCAGTTCGACAACCTGATGCCGCAGCTGGAAGCCGTGCGCGGGCGGGCTCGCGGACAGCGACGACGCGAGTTCGCGTCCCTGGATTTCGAGCGTCGCGCCGCATTCGTCGCAGATCAGAAACTGGCTTTCGTGCGGGCGGCCGGCGTCGCAGCACGCGACGAACGCGTTCTTCGACTCGATGCGATGCACCAGGCCGTTTTCGACCAGAAAGTCGAGCGCGCGATACACGGTGGTCGGCGGCACGCGCGCGCCGCGCTGCGGTTCGAGCGCGTCGATGAGGTCGTATGCGCCGATGGGCTTGTGCGCCTTCAGCACGAGTTCGTAGACGTGCCGGCGCAGCGGCGTGAGCGCGAGGCCGCGCTCGTCGGCTAACGCCTCGGCGCGGGCGAGCATGGTTTCGATTGATGCGGTCATGTCATCGTGGCCGCGCAAGGCGGCGCTATGAGCGAGTGGCGATGATATAACGTATCACGGTGGTTTGCACGTCGGCTTTGCGTCGTGCTCAAATCGTCCGGCGCGGTGCTGGACGACCGTTCGTCGAGAGAGGAGCGACTAAGGCTGCGAGAGCGCGCCCGAACGGGCGTCGCGCATGATCGCGTCGATGAGCGGGTCGTTCGTCACGCGGATCCGACCGGTCTGCGTGATTCTTCCGCCGGTCTGAGTGATGCCTGTCACGAACTGACAGTCGTCATAGCAGCTCAGTGTTCCGGTCGCCGGTCCGTCTTGATAGCGAACGACTGGCTCGTTGCCTTTGCTCACGCCCACATACCAGACGAGAACGGGCGCTTCGGTATCCGCGCCGTCGACTGAAGCCTTTTCATACACGAACGCATTTCCTTGCCGTCCGACATACGAGTGTTCGGGTTGAAGCTGCGGCGCAACGCCGTTTGCCTTGTCCGAATGAGCCGCAGAGGGCGCAGCGAGCGAATGTGAGACGGCAGCGGGCAAAGTCAACAGGAGGCAAAGGACGGGCAGGGCGATGACGAACCGACGACGGCATGTGCTCATCGTTTGGTGCTTCGCGAATGAGGCGGCGTCGACGCAGACGGCCCGCCAAGACTTTTAGCATCGAGGTCGATATTGCAGGCCTTCAGGAATTCCGCCTTCGTCCGCCATTTCGCCTTTCCATCGGGCAGCCCGAAAACAAGCTCCGTGTCTTCGGGCGTAGCGTATCGGTCCGGCGCTACGAGGAAGCGTGTCTTGCGCCAGGCTAACGCGACCAGTGTCTTCTTTCCGGCGGGCGATACCTTGAACACACGTATCCATGCAGGATGCGTGTCGACCGTGGACGGCTCCGTTGTATCGTCGTCATCTTTCGCCGTAGACGATGTCCAGCCGACAGTGACGATCTCCACCGCCTTGCCGGTTCGGTCCAGCACCTCCTGACGCTGCACTTGCTTGCCAAGTAGCTGGAATCGCACGACCGGCACGTGTGACCCGGCGCGGAAATACTCGGCAATCACCCAGTCTCCCCCCGAAGAAACAATAGGGACATCGCGCCGACGATCGTAGCGGTAAATGTCGGTCAGGCTCGACAGCACGGACTGCGGCACGCGAGCTTCAGGGAACGAATACCGTGCGGGCTTGAAGTCTCCGGTCTCCGATCTAATGGAGTTCGCGGCGTTCATATCGAGCCGCAAGCGCATAGGCGGCAGCGCAATCGACATCAGATGCCCGTCCGCCACGTTGGCGACATAGGGCGGGTGCGAGGACTGAACCGTTTTGACGGGATTTGCGGCATGTGAGGAGCCGAGCGCCCCGTTCGCGATGAGGGGGAAGGCGAGCGCGATTGCGTTTATTGCGATTCTTGAACGAGTCAGCAAGTTTACGAGTTGATTGCCATTCATGTGCGGCTAAACCTGCACGGTCGAAAGTGAGTGCCGGCTTCTCAAGTTCCATGGGTACGTACAGCGCAGCGCATCAGTTTCCGTCGCAGTGATTCCGGGAAGACGAGGGTCAAGAACTTAGAGCCGTGGCCGCAGACGCGTCAATGGACGTTCTGAGATTCAGCGACCCAAACTTCCGAAGTGATGCCCCGCTCATGAGCCAGCGGCGCGAGATTGATTGCGCATTGCAGCATCGAAACCGCGAAACCACGCCTTGACACGCGCCTCCGCAACACCGATCATTCGATCAAACATAGAGCAATTGATCGGCCGTCGAGCGTTCGCTCACTTTCGCGCCGGTCGGGCAGAGAATCGGAGACATCGGTGAGACTGAAAGACAAGGTCGCGGTCATCACAGGCGCCGCGAGCGGAATCGGCGAGGCGGTCGCGCGGCGTTATCTCGACGAAGGCGCGAAGCTCGTCCTGGTCGACGTGAAAGACGCGCAAGGCATGGCGCAGCGTTATGAGAACGCCGCCGGCCGCGTGCTCGCGCTCGAAGCCGACGTCACGCGCCGCGAAGACATCGAACGCATCGTGGCGGGCGCCGTGGAGCGCTTCGGCGGCATCGACATTCTCTTCAACAACGCGGCGCTCTTCGACATGCGCCCGATCCTCGACGAGTCCTGGGACGTCTACGACCGCCTCTTCGCGGTCAACGTCAAGGGCATGTTCTTCCTGATGCAGGCGGTCGCCCGGCGCATGGTCGAGCAGGGACGCGGCGGCAAGATCATCAACATGTCATCGCAGGCCGGGCGGCGCGGCGAGGCGCTCGTGTCGCACTACTGCGCGACCAAGGCGGCCGTCATCAGCTATACGCAGTCGGCGGCGCTCGCGCTCGCGAAGTCGCGCATCAACGTGAACGGCATCGCGCCGGGCGTCGTCGATACCCCGATGTGGGAACAGGTCGATGCGCTCTTCGCCCGTTACGAAAACCGGCCGCTCGGCGAAAAGAAGCGCATGGTCGGCGAGGAAGTGCCGCTCGGGCGCATGGGCGTGCCGGACGACCTGACCGGCGCGGCGCTGTTCCTCGCATCGGCGGATTCGGATTACATCACCGCGCAGACGATCAACGTCGATGGCGGCAACTGGATGAGTTGACCCGGCGCGTGCGCCTTGCAGCATGAGGCGCACCGTCTATAGTGAAACGGCGTCGCGGTGAAGCATACGCGGGCCAGCGAAGAAAACGAGCAACCACGCGGTTCCCAGCGCAGCAGAATCAGGCAGCGGCACAGACGGCACGTGCGCCATGCATGCACGATCCGCTGCACCGTGCAAACGAAAAAGGAGACGAACCAACATGAAACGCACCCAACGCACCCGACGCACCGTCCAGCTCCAGCCGCGCACGCGGCGTTCCATCGCGGCGGTTTCGGCCGCGCTCGCCGCCGCCGCGCTCGCGCCGCTCGCCGCGCACGCCGCGACGACCATCACCATCGCCACGCTCAACAATCCGGACATGATCGAGCTGAAAAAGCTCTCGCCGGCGTTCGAGAAGGCCAATCCCGACATTCAGCTCAAGTGGGTGATTCTCGAAGAGAACGTGCTGCGTCAGCGCGCGACCACCGACATCACGACCAATAGCGGCCAGTTCGACGTGCTGACCATCGGCACGTATGAAGCGCCGCAGTGGGGCAAGCGCGGCTGGCTGTCGCCGATGTCGAATCTGCCTTCGAACTACGATCTCGACGATGTCGTGAAGACGGCCCGCGACGGTCTCTCATACAACGGCCAGCTCTACGCGCTTCCGTTCTACGTCGAAAGCTCGATGACGTATTACCGCAAGGACCTGTTCCAGGCCGCGGGCCTGAAGATGCCGGATCAGCCGACCTACGACCAGATCAAGCAGTTCGCCGACAAGCTCACCGACAAGGCGAAGGGCCAGTACGGCATCTGTCTGCGCGGCAAGGCGGGCTGGGGCGAGAACATGGCGTACGTCTCGACGGTCGTAAACACGTTCGGCGGCCGCTGGTTCGACGAGCAGTGGAAGGCGCAACTCGACACGCCGGAATGGCACAAGGCCGTGTCCTTCTATGCGGACCTGCTGAAGAACGACGGCCCGCCGGGAGCGAGCTCGAACGGCTTCAACGAAAACCTCACGCTGATGTCCTCGGGCAAGTGCGCGATGTGGATCGACGCGACGGTTGCCGCGGGCATGCTCTACAACAAGCAGCAGTCGCAAGTGGCCGACAAGATCGGCTTCGCCGCCGCGCCGACGCAAGTCACGCCGAAGGGTTCGCACTGGCTCTGGTCGTGGTCGCTCGCGATTCCGAAGACGTCGAAGCAGCAGGACGCCGCGAAGAAGTTCGCCGCGTGGGCGACGTCGAAGGAATACATCGAGATGGTCGGCAAGGACGAAGGCTGGGCCTCGGTGCCGCCGGGCACGCGCAAGTCGACCTATGCTCGCCCCGAGTACAAGCAGGCCGCGCCGTTCGGCGACTTCGTGTTGCAGGCGATCGAGTCCGCGAATCCGAACGATTCGACGCTGAAGAAGGTGCCGTATAGCGGCATCCAGTTCGTCGGCATTCCGGAGTTCCAGTCGTTCGGCACGGTGGTCGGGCAGTCCATCGCGGGCGTCGTCGCCGGACAGACGAGCGTCGACAATGCGCTGAAGGCAGCCAACGCCACCGCCGATCGCGCGGTAAAACAGGCCGGCTATCAGAAGTAAGCAGCAGATAAGCAGCAAGCAAGCGGGCCGTTCACACAGATCGGCCCGCCGGCATCATCGAGAGGTGACACGATCATGCGCCAACTGAATCCCCCCATCGCCGATCACTTCGACGTGTCCGCCGCCGAGCGCGACAAGAAACGCGCGAAGTCGGTCCGCTGGCTGATAACGCCGTCGTCCGGGCTGCTGTTCCTGTGGATGGCCATTCCGCTCGCGATGACCATCTGGTACTCGTTCTCGCGCTACAACCTGCTGAATCCCGATGTCAAAGGATTCGCGGGGCTCGACAACTTCGAGTTCCTCGTCACCGATCCCGCGTTCGGGCCGTCCATCGCGCATACGCTGACGCTGATCGCGTCCGTGCTGGCGATCACGGTGATCGGCGGCGTGCTGCTCGCGGTCTTGTTCGACCGCAAGTTCATCGGGCAGGGCATCGCGCGGCTGCTCGTGATCGCGCCATTCTTCGTGATGCCGACGGTCTCCGCGCTGATCTGGAAGAACATGATCCTGCATCCGGTGTACGGCCTCGTCGCCTCGCTGATGCGATCGCTCGGCATGCAGCCTATCGACTGGTTCGCCGAGTATCCGCTCTTTGCGGTTATCGTGATCGTCGCGTGGCAGTGGCTGCCGTTCGCGTTCCTGATTCTTTTCACCGCGATCCAGTCGCTCGATCAGGAGCAGAAGGAAGCCGCGCGCATCGACGGCGCGGGTCCGTTCGCGATGTTCTTCTTCATCACGCTGCCGCACCTGAAGCGCGCGATCGCGGTCGTCGTGATGATGGAAACCATCTTCCTGCTGTCGATTTTCGCGGAGATCTACACGACGACGGGCGGCGGCCCCGGCACCGCGACGACCAACCTGTCGTACCTGATCTATGCGCTCGGCCTGCAACAGTTCGATGTCGGCCTCGCCTCGGCGGGCGGCATTCTCGCGGTGATTCTCGCCAATATCGTCGCGTTCTTCCTCGTGAGAATGCTCGCGAAGAACCTCAAAGGGGAGTACGAGTCATGAGCACGCATCCCGTTACCTCCACGACTTCGGTGCCCGTGCTGGATCATGTGAAGCGCATCGTGCCCGGCGTCCTCGCGTGGCTCGTCTCCATCCTGCTGTTCTTCCCGATCTTCTGGATGACGATCACCGCGTTCAAGACCGAGCAGCAGGCGTATTCGTCCTCGCTCATCTTCTCACCGACGCTCGAGAGCTTCCGCGAAGTCTTCGCGCGCAGCAACTACTTCGGCTTCGCGTGGAATTCGGTGCTGATCTCGCTCGGCGTCACGGTGGTCTGCCTGTTGCTCGCGGTGCCGTGCGCCTACGCGATGGCCTTCTTCCCCACGCGCAAGACGCAGAAGCTGCTCTTGTGGATGCTTTCCACGAAGATGATGCCGTCGGTCGGCGTGCTCGTGCCCATCTACCTCTTGTGGAAGAACTCGGGGCTGCTGGATACGGTGAGCGGTCTCATCATCGTGTACACGCTCATCAATCTGCCGATTGCGGTGTGGATGGCCTACACGTACTTCAACGAAGTGCCGAAGGACATTCTGGAAGCCGGCCGCATCGACGGCGCGACGACATGGCAGGAGATCGTCTATCTGCTCATGCCGATGGCGCTGCCGGGCCTCGCATCGACCGGGCTCCTGCTCGTGATCCTCTCGTGGAACGAGGCGTTCTGGAGCATCAACCTGTCGAGTTCGAATGCCGCGCCGCTCACCGTGTTCATCGCGTCGTATTCGAGTCCGGAAGGGCTCTTCTGGGCGAAGCTCTCGGCGGCCTCGCTGCTCGCGGTCGCGCCGATCCTGATCGTCGGCTGGCTCTCGCAGAAGCAGCTCGTGCGCGGTCTCACCTTCGGCGCAGTCAAGTGAGGGCGGGCTCGTGAACCTGACTCTCCCACACGACCGCCTGATGATCTGCGATTGCGACGGCGTCTTGATCGACAGCGAAGCCGTGGCGGCGCGCATGCTCGTCACCGAATTGCAGGCGCTGTGGCCGGGCGTCGATGTCGAGCCGGTCGTGCTGCCGCTGCTCGGGCTGCGCATCGAAGCCGTGCTCGCGAGCGCCGCCGACAGCGTCAACCGTTCGTTGACGCCCGAGCAGGTCGTCGCGATCCGGCGATCGGTCGAGGCGGCGGCAGTGCAGGCGCCGCCGGTCGCGGGCATCGCCGAGGCGCTGGCGGCCGTGCCGCTCACGAAAGCCTGCGCGAGCAACAGCTTCTCGTCGTACGTGGATACCGCGCTGCAACGCACCGGCCTCGTGCGCTTCTTTGGCGAGCGGCGTTTCTGCGCGGACATGGTCGCCAATCCGAAGCCCGCGCCGGACGTCTATCTGGCGGCGGCGCGCGCGATGAACGTCGAGCCGTCGATGTGCCTCGTCGTCGAAGACAGCGTGACGGGCGTGACGGCTGCGCGCGCGGCGGGCATGCCGGTGCTCGGTTTCATCGGCGGCGGACACGCGAGCGAAGGCCAGGTGGACACGCTCAGGCGCGCGGGCGCGGCCATCGTGTTCGACGACATGGCGCGCCTGCCCGCGCTCGTCGATCGCTGGCTGCAACACGCGTCGTTCGAAACGAATTAGCGCGCACGGCCACCGTGCGCGGCACATGACTCGGCGAAGCAAGGCCGACAGGAGACACATCATGGCTAGCCTGACGTTACGCAATATCAACAAGCGTTATGAAGACACGGAGGTGATGCGCAGCGTCAACCTCGATATCGAAGACGGCGAGTTCGTCGTGTTCGTGGGGCCGTCGGGCTGCGGCAAGTCGACCCTCATGCGCATGATCGCGGGTCTGGAGGACATCAGCGGCGGCGACCTGATGATCGACGGCGCGCGCGTGAACGACCTGCCGCCCGCGAAGCGCGGCATCGCAATGGTGTTCCAGTCGTACGCGCTCTATCCGCACATGACGCTGTACGACAACATGGCCTTCGGCCTGAAGCTCGCGGGCGAGAAGAAGCCCGCCATCGACGCAGCCGTGAAGCAGGCCGCGAAGATTCTGCATATCGACCATCTGCTCGACCGCAAGCCGAAGCAACTGTCGGGCGGGCAGCGCCAGCGCGTGGCGATCGGCCGCGCGATCACGCGCAAGCCGAAAGTCTTTCTCTTCGACGAGCCGCTCTCGAATCTCGACGCCGCGCTGCGCGTGAAAATGCGCCTGGAATTCGCGCGCCTTCACGATGATCTCAAGACGACGATGATCTACGTGACGCACGATCAGGTCGAAGCGATGACGCTCGCGGACAAGATCGTCGTGCTGTCGGCGGGCAACGTCGAGCAGGTCGGCACGCCGAACACGCTGTATCACGCGCCGGCGAACAAGTTCGTCGCGGGTTTCATCGGCTCGCCGAAGATGAACTTTCTGTCCGGCACGGTCGCGCAGGTCCAGAGCAACGGCGTGCTCGTCAAGTACGAAACCGGCGAGACGCAATTGGTCGGCGTGCTGCCGGGCAACGCGAAGCCGGGCGATGCGGTGACCGTCGGCATTCGTCCGGAGCACTTGCAGCCGATGCCCGCCACGAGCGACTACGGCGTGTCCGCGAGCACGATGACCGTCGAGACGCTCGGCGATGCCGCTTATCTCTACGCGGAAACCTCCGTGGCGCCGGATGGCCTCATCTCGCGGATTCCGCCGCTGGAAAAGCACGCGCGCGGCCAGAAGCTGAAGCTCGGCGCGGAGCCTGACCACTGCCATATGTTCGACGCAGCAGGCCAAGCGTTCGCGCGCAACGCGGTGCAGGCGTATCTCGCGGAGCATCCCGAAGTGAAGATGCCGCGCGTGCAAAGCGCGTCGGCCTGACGCGGCGCGTGTTTTGTTCGCGTGCCGGCAGGCGATAATGCGGCTCATCCCGCCACCGCACCGACACGCGCCATGCACGTTCTGAACGAGCTCTACGTTTATCCGATCAAGTCCTGCGCCGGCATCGCGCTGCAACGCGCGATGCTGCTGGAAACCGGTCTCGAATACGACCGCAACTGGATGGTCACCGACGCGTCGGGCGGCATGCTGACGCAGCGCACGCATCCGCGCATGGCGCTGATCCGCACCGGGTTCGATGGCGGCGATCTCGTCGTCGACGCGCCCGGCATGCCGACGCTGCGCACGCCGCTGGACGCTGCTGCACTGTCGAATGCCGAACCGATGCGCGCGACCGTCTGGCGCGACACCGTCGATGCGCTCGACACGGGCGCCCAGACCGCGCAATGGTTCAGCGAACTCCTCGGCATGCCCGCGCGCCTCGCGCGCTTCGCACCGCAGGCGCGGCGCAACGTCGATCAGAAGTGGACCGCGCCGCACGTGACGCACACGCGCTTCGCCGATGGCTTTCCGCTGCTCGTGCTCGGTCAGGCATCGCTCGATGATCTCAACGCACGGCTTGCGCAGAAGGGCGCGCCCGCCATTGCCGCGAACCGTTTCCGGCCGAATCTCGTGATCGGCGGGCTCGATGCCTACGAGGAAGATTTCGTCGAAGACATGCTGATCCGCGCGGACGGCCGCGACGTGCAACTGCGCCTCGTCAAGCTCTGCACGCGCTGCCCGGTGCCGACCATCGACCCACTCACCGGCGCACCGAATCCCGAGTGGCCGCACGAACCGCTCGACACGATGAGCACGTACCGCGCAAGCGCGCAGCACGACGGCAAGCTCACGTTCGGCAAGAACGCGATGGTGGTCGAAGGCGAGGGCGCGATGCTCGAAGCGGGCCAAGCGGTGGACGCGCAGATCGCGTTCTAAAGGTTCACCCGTCGAGCGCGGCTTTCGCGCACAGCTCGTCGGTCACGAGTCCCGACAGCCACTGGCCCTTGAGCGCCGCGATCAACGCTTCGCGCTTGCGCTCGCCGCCCGCGAAGCCGATGGTCGGCCGCTTCGGCGGCGCGTCGAGCTTCAGGCTGGTGACGCGCGCGCCGGTCTTCGACTGCACGCGCTTGCCGTTCACGTCGATCGGCAAGCCGAGCCATTCCGCGACCGCGCCGGCCTTCATCATCTCGTCCACTTCGGCGCGCGTGATGAAGCCGTCCTGATGCAGAGGGCAATTGATGCCCACATTGCCGATGCCGACGAACGCCACGTCGGCTTTCTGCGCGAGTTCATCGACGATACGGTACAGCCGGTGATTGACCCACTGCGCGCGCTCGGCTTCGTTGTCGGCCATGAGCGGCGCGGGCAGCATGAAGTGCTTGCCGCCCGTCTTCTCCGATAGCTGCTGCGCGACGTCGTAGCGATTCGATGATCCGTCCTGCGCGATCGCGCCGACCATCGACACGAAGCGATGCTGCGGGCGGTCGATCTGTCCGATCTGCTCGACGACCGCCTTCAACGTGCGCCCGCTGCCGATGGACACGACGATCGGCTTCTCATCGACCAGATAGCGCTCCATCACCTGCGCGCCCGCGACGGCGAGCTTGCGGTCCACTTGCTCTTTCGAGTCGCCGTCGATGGGCACGACTTCGCACATCGCGAGGCCATAGCGGTCGCACAGTTGCTTCGCGAGCGACAGGCAATCCGCGATGCGGTGATCCACCCGCACGCGGATCAGATTCTTCTCCACCGCGAACGCGACGAGCCGCTGCGCCACGGGACGCGAGATCTGGAGTTTCTCGGCGATCTCGTTCTGCGTGTTGCCGGCGACGTAGTAGAGCCACGCCGCGCGGGTCGCCAGGTCGAGTTTTTCGGTTGATTTAGGCACTGAGGTCTTTTCTTTTCCTTCGCGAATTCGCTGGTTCGTCAGTGCGCGGCGTGGCGGTTGCCGTGCGTCAGCTACGCCAGGCGTGGGCGCGCCGGATCGAACAGCGGCCGCACGTGCTGATACAGCTCGCGGAAGCTCTTCAGCCGCTGACGCAAGGCCTGATGCCGTTCGCCGTTCGGCGTGAACTCCTGCTTCACCGCCGGTTTGGCGAGCACGACCGACGGATCGCCGCCCGCCGCCAGCCAGCCTAAGCGCGCCGCGCCCAGCGCCGCGCCGGTTTCGCCGCCGCCGTGGGTGCGGGTCGGGGTATCGAAGGCATCGGCGAACATTTGGCCCCAGTATGCGCTTCTCGCGCCGCCGCCGAGCATCGACAATGCGCGCGTTTGCGTGCCCGCCGATTGCAGCGCATCCAGCCCGTCCGTGAGCGCGAGCGTCACCCCTTCGAGCACCGAATAGCCGAGCAGCGCGCGGTCGGTGGCGTGCGTCATGCCGAAGAACACGCCTTGCGCGTACGGGTCGTTGTGCGGCGTGCGTTCGCCGCTCAGATACGGCAGGAAGAGCGGGGCGGTCGCGAGCGCGTCGGGAGGCAAGGCCTCGACTTCGGCGAGCAGCGTGGGCTCGTCGGTGGACGTGAGCTTGCAGACCCAGCGCAGGCAGCTCGCCGCCGACAACACCACGCTCATCTGATGCCAGCGGTCCGGAATCGCGTGGCAGAACGCATGCACGGCGGACGCCGGATTCGGCCGGAAGCGGTCGCCGACCACGCACAACACGCCCGAGGTGCCGAGCGACAGGAAGCCGTCGCCCGGTTCCGTCGCGCCGATGCCGACCGCGCTCGCGGCGTTGTCGCCGCCGCCCGCCGCCACGACGACGCCATCGCGCAAGCCAAGTTCGGCCGCAAGCTCAGGCCGCAGCGTGCCCGACGGCTCGCTGCCTTCCGCGAGCGACGGCATCTGCTGACGCGACATGCCGCACGCGGCAAGCAACTCGTCGGACCAGTCGCGGCGCGCGACGTCGAGCCAGAGCGTGCCGGCGGCATCCGAAGGATCGGACACCTTCGTGCCGGTCAGATGCATGCGCAGATAGTCCTTCGGCAACAGCACGCACGCGGTCTGGTTGAAGATGGCGGGTTCGTTGTGCGCGACCCACAGCAGCTTGGGCGCGGTGAAGCCGGGCATCGCGAGATTGCCGGCGATTTCATGCAGGTTCGGCGCGCGCTCGTAGAGTTCGGCGCATTCCTTGTCGCTGCGCATGTCGTTCCAGAGAATCGCGGGACGCAGCACGCGATCGCTCGAATCGAGCAGCACCGCGCCGTGCATCTGACCGGACAGGCCGATGCCGCGAACCTGCGCGAACTCCGACGGAAACTTCTCGCGCAACTGGAACAGCGCGGCGCGCGTGCCTTCCCACCAGTCGAGCGGATTCTGTTCCGACCAGCGCGGCTTCGGACGCGAGACGGTGAACGGCGTGCCCGCCGTGCCGATGACGCTGCCGTCGCTCGCGAGCAGCAGCACTTTCACTTCGGAGGTGCCGAGGTCGATGCCTAAGTACATGAACGAGCCCTTGGTCGTTGCCGGAGCGCATGTCCGGCGAAAACGTGAAATTTACCGCCCGGCGCGACGGCGCGCCATGAGCACAATACCGGAGCTTCAGGTGCTTGCGGATGAACTTATGGACGGTTCGCGAGCCACGCATCGACGCGCGCGATGGCCGCGCGCATCACGCGTTCGAGGCTTTCGCTCTGCGCCATGCTGCCCCAGAGCAGCTTGTCGCCGGTGAATGCCTTGATCGGATCGGCCGCCGTGAAGAAGCCGTGCGCGACGGCCGGGTCCATCACGCCGTCCTGATACGTGTACGGCAGCTTGCCTTCGTGCCAGCGTTCGAGGAAGCGGAAGAAGAGCGCCGGCAGCATGGCCGTGGCGTTCGGATCGATGCCGCGCGCGAAGCATTCCGAGAGCGTCGGCGCGATGAAGCCGGGCAGCTTCGAGAAGCCGTCGGCCGCGACGCGCTGGTTCGTGTCCTTGATATACGGATTGCTGAAGCGGTCGAGCACCACGTCGCGATACTTCGCGAGGTCGATCGGGCTCGGCGTGAGGCACGGGATCACGTCTTCGGTGACATAGGCTTCGGCGAGCGCGCGAATCTCCATGTCGTGCGTGCCTTCGTGAATGTATTGCAGGCCAACGAGCGTGCCCGCCCACGCGATGCAGCTATGGCTCGCGTTGAGAATGCGGATCTTCGCCTCCTCGTACGGATGCACGGACTGCACCATCTCCGCGCCGACCTTCTCCCACGCGGGCCGCCCCGCGCAGAAGTTATCTTCGATGACCCACTGGATGAACTTCTCGCCCATCACGGGCGCGCGATCGTCGAAGCCGGTGGCCGCCTTCACGCGCTCGGCGACATCGGGCGTGGGGCGCGGCGTGATGCGATCGACCATTGCGTTCGGGTACGACGTGTTCGCAATCATCCAGTCGCGCAGCGCCGTTTGCCCGCGCCGTTGCAGAAATTCGAGCATGCCGGCCTTGAAGCGGTCGCCGTTGCTGCGCAGGTTGTCGCAGTTTTGCAGCGAGACCTTGCCGGCGTTGTTCTGCATGCGCGCTTCGAGAATCGCCGCGAGCGCGCCGTAGATGGTCGTTTTCGCGCCGTTGAGGTCGGCGGCGAGGTCGGGATTGGCGGTGTCGAGCTTGTCGTGCTCGTCGAGGTAATAGCCGCCTTCGGTCACGGTGAACGAGACGATCTTGCAGGCGGGCGCGGCGCCGGTCGCGATCAGCTCGCCGAGATCCGCCGACCACGGCACGACCTTCTTGATGGAGCGCACGACTTCGTACTCGCGCTCGCCTTGCGGCGTGACCGTCTCAAGCGTGTACTCGCCGTGTTGCGCGGCGAGCGCGTCGAGCACGGCGTTCATGTCGCCGCGAATGTTGCCGACGGCGAGCGACCATTGCGCATCGCCCGATTCGATCAGCTTGTGCAGATACCACGCCTGATGCGCGCGATGAAACGACCCCGCGCCGATATGCAGGATCACGTTCGCGCTCGCCGTGCCTTCGCTGGATACGCTGCTCATGTCTTGTCTTCCTCTGATTGGCTGATGCGCCCGTTCTGCGCGGACGGTTCGTGAGCATTTGCTCGATAGGTGGTCGAATGATCGTATTCGCCCGGTCGAAAGTCAAGGCGCGCGGCGGGCGCGCCGTCGCTGCGGTGCGGCGTGAATCGCGGCGCCACGCTTTGCACGCGAGCTTCGCGGGGCGCGTTGCAATGCACCATCGAACGCGCCCAGCCGGATTGGGACATACCCGGATAGTCAACGCGGCTCGCATTGACGGAAGGTGCATGCGGCTTCGACGAAATCCACGGCACCAGCAGCGGCAACGGCAAGCACAACCATAAACGCGAGACACGGACATGGACTATGTGATCGGCATCGACATCGGCACGCAGAGCACGAAGGCGCTCGTCGTGGATACGGAAGGCGCGATCGTCGCGCAGCATTCGAGCGCCTATCATCCGGATACGCCCAAGCCGCTCTGGGCCGAGCAATGGCCGTCCGTCTGGTTCGATGCGGTGACCGAGTGCATCGCCGGATGCGTCGAAAAGACGAAGGCGCAGGGCATCGACGCGCGGCAGATCAAGGCGCTGTGCGTGAGCAGCCTCTACGGCGGCTCGGGCATTCCGGTGGATGAGCATATGGAGGCGCTTCATCCGTGCCTGATCTGGATGGATCGCCGCGCCACCGCCGAAGTCGAATGGGTGCGTGAAAACGTGGACGTGCCGCGCCTCGAAGCGATCACCGGCAACGGCGTGGACAGCTACTACGGCTTCACGAAGATGCTGTGGCTGCGCGAGCATCGCCCGGATGTCTGGCACAAGACGCGCTATTTGCTGCCGCCCAACGCCTTCGTGATCCAGCGGCTCACGGGCGAACTCGCCGTCGACCACAGTTCGGCGGGCAATCTCGGCGGCGTGTACGACGTCGCCGCGCGCGCGTGGTCGCATGAAGCACTGGAGATGCTCGGTATCCCCGTTTCGATGATGCCCGAGCGTCTCGTCGAATCGTCGGAAGTGGTCGGCGGGCTTTTGCCGCAATGGGCCGAGAAGCTCGGGCTCGCCGCGAACACGCCGGTCGTCGCGGGCGGCGTCGATGCGGCCGTCGCGACGTTCGCCGCGGGCGTCACGCAGGCAGGCCACCACGTCGCGATGATCGGCACGAGCATGTGCTGGGGCTACGTCAACCAGACGGTCGATGCGCGGCACGGCCTCGTTTCGATGCCGCACGTCTACAACGGCAAGCGCGATCTCTACGTGTTCGGCGGCGCGAGCACGGCGGGCGCGTGTGTCGCGTGGTATCGCGACCAGTTCTGTCAGGCCGAAATCGAAGCCGCCAAAGCGACGCCGCACGGCGACCCGCATCGGCTGCTGGAGGAAGCGGCAGCGAACGTGGCGGCGGGCGCGGACGGCGTCGTGTTCCTGCCGTACCTGATGGGCGAGCGCAGCCCTGTTTGGGACGCGCACGCGAGCGGCACCTTCGTCGGCCTGAATTTCTTTCATACGCGCGCCACCCTGTATCGCGCGGTGCTGGAGGGCGTCGCGTTCGCGCTCAGGCACAACATGGAGGCGGGGCGGCGCGGTGCGCAATCGCTGGATGACCGGCTGATCGTCGTCGGCGGCGCGGCGCATTCGGATCTGTGGATGCAGATCATCGCGGACGTGACCGGCTTTCCGGTGTTGTCGATCGAACAGGAAGTGGAAGCCGCGATGGGCGCGGCGCTGCTCGCGGCGCTCGGCGCGGGGCTGATCTCGCGCGAAACGGCCGAGGGCGGCTGGGTCACGCTCGTCGAGCGCGCGAAGCCCGATGCCGCGCGACAACGCGTGTACGACGCGCGGTTCGGCGTGTACCTCGACCTTTATCCCGCGCTCAAGGACGCAATGCATCGGCTGCGCGACGCCTGACGCCGGCCTGCGCGTTCACGGCTCGCGCATCTGCGTCGGATGCGCGTCGAACACCGGTCCCTGCACGAAGTGGACATCGAACTGTTGAAGCGCGTCGAACTGCGCTTCATCGGACACGTTCGAGAAGATGAGCGGAATCTTCAGCCGGTGCGCATACGCGACGAGATGCTTCACGACCGAATCGCGCAGCGCCGCCCCCGCATCCATCTTGATGAAATCGAGCCTCGCCATCTCCGATACCGCCATGATCTGCCCGGCATTGGGCAGATTGCCCGCCACCTTGAAGCCGTAGCGCTGATAGCTCTTGGTCAGATAGCCGAGAAACGTCTTGTGCGCGACCGCCGCCGCCGGCAATTCGATCACCACGCGCGCCGGATTCATGCCGAACTTGCGCAGCACCGACGAGAAGACCAGCCCGTGGTCGTACTTCACGCTCTTCAACAGCCGCTCGTGCACGCGCAGGAACAGCAAGCCGGGCCGCTGCGGGCCGAAGAAATTGAACGCATGCAGCGCGCGCGATAGACGGTCCAGCGTCACGAGTTCGTTGTCGTCTTCGAGGTACGCGAACGGATCGCGCGGCATGTCGCCTTCGATCAACGTAAGCGCCTGCAAGCCGAGTTCGTCGCCGAAGCGTTGTGCGCTTTCCGCCGACGCGGACAGCGTTTGCGGAAAGCTGTGCGTGCCGACATCGAAGATCGGCTCATACGCGCTCGCGAGCGTCAGTTCGCCATAGCGCGCGATGGCCTGCCGCGCGTGCTCGTCGCCGGCCAGCACGATATGCGCGCCGAGAAACGGATGTTCGGCGGCGCGGGCGACGAGTTCCGGCAGGGACGGGGAGATCATGGATGTGGATTCGGGTGCGGGCCGACCGGACGCTTTTGATTATTTGGATGGTATCAGCGCGCGCGATGGCCGCTTGCACCGAACTGACATATTGATATGCCGGCCGGGCGCATCGAATCAGGGTATACGAGCTATTTCACTAAACGTAATGCGTTTAACATGCCGTAAAACTTTGTCGAGGAGATCCGACGATGCCCCCGTTCGACGCGCACACCGATGCGAGCCGGCACTATCAGTCCGGCTTCGCGAACGACTTCGCCACGGAAGCGCTGCCCGGCGCGTTGCCTATCGGCCGTAACTCGCCGCAGCGCGCGGCATACGGCCTGTACGCCGAGCAGTTGTCCGGCACCGCGTTCACCGCGCCGCGCGCGAACAACCGGCGCTCGTGGCTGTATCGCATCCGCCCGGCGGCGGTTCACAAGCCGTTCACGCGGGTGATGGACAACGGGCGGCTCGTCGCCAATTTCGCCGATGTTCCGCCGACGCCGCCCAACCAATTGCGCTGGGACCCGCTGCCGATGCCCGACGCGCCGACGGATTTCATCGACGGCTGGGTGACGATGGCCGGCAACGGCGCGGCCGAGTCGATGACCGGTTGCGCGATCCATCTGTATGCGGCCAACCGCCCGATGCGCGACCGCTTCTTCTACAACGCCGACGGCGAACTGCTGATCGTGCCGCAGCAAGGACGGCTTTCGATTGCGACGGAGTTCGGCCATATCGATATCTCGCCGTTCGAGATTGCGGTGATTCCGCGCGGCGTGCGCTTTGCCGTGACGCTGCCGGATGGCGAAGCGCGCGGCTACATCTGCGAGAACTTCGGGGCGCTGCTGCAACTGCCGGATCTCGGGCCGATCGGCTCGAACGGCCTTGCGAATCCGCGCGACTTTCTCACGCCGCACGCGGCTTACGAAGACCGCGAGGGCGACTTCGAGCTCGTCGCGAAGCTGAACGGCGTGCTGTGGCGCGCGGACATCGGCCATTCGCCGCTGGATGTGGTCGCGTGGCACGGCAACTACGCGCCGTACAAGTACGATCTGCGGCACTTCAACACCATCGGCTCGATCAGCTTCGATCATCCCGATCCGTCCATCTTTCTCGTGCTGCAATCGCCGAGCGATACGCCGGGCGTCGATTCCATCGACTTCGTGATCTTCCCGCCGCGCTGGCTCGCCGCCGAGGACACGTTCCGGCCGCCGTGGTTTCACCGCAATGTCGCAAGCGAATTCATGGGCCTCGTGCACGGCGTCTACGACGCGAAGGCGGAAGGCTTCGTGCCCGGCGGCGCGAGCCTGCACAACTGCATGTCCGGACACGGACCGGACGCGGATACGTTCGAGAAGGCATCGGCGAGCGATACGTCGAAGCCCGCGAAAGTCGGCGACACGATGGCCTTCATGTTCGAAACGCGCACGCTCATCAAGCCCACGCAATTCGCGCTCGAAACCGCGCAATTGCAGGCGCATTACTACGAATGCTGGCAGGGCCTCACGAAACACTTCAACCCGGAGCAACGATGAACGATGCGCTAAAGGCGACGCTCGCCCCGACGCTCAAAAGCTGGATCGAATCCGCGAACGATGCCAAGAGCGACTTTCCGATTCAGAACCTGCCGTTCGGCGTCTTCAGCGACGCGGTGAACGAGCGGCCCCGCGCGGGCGTGGCGATCGGCGACTGGATCGTGGATCTGGCGGCGCTGGAAGACGGGCGGCTGATCGACGCCAACGGCACATTCAGCGAGCCGCGCCTGAACGCGTTCATCGCGCTGGGACGCGAGTCGTGGCGCGCGGTGCGCGTCGCGCTCTCCGCGTTGCTCGCGCGCGATACGCCGACGCTGCGCGACGATGCCGCGCTGCGCCGCCGCGCGCTCGTGCCGCGCGAGACCGCGACGATGCATCTGCCGGTCGAGATTCCCGGCTATGCGGACTTCTATTCGTCGAAGGAGCACGCGACGAACGTCGGTTCCATGTTCCGCGACCCGAAGAACGCGCTCCTGCCGAACTGGTCCGAGATGCCGATTGCCTATAACGGACGCGCGTCGTCGGTCGTGGTGAGCGGCACGCCGGTGCGCCGGCCCAACGGCCAACTGAAGCTGCCGGATGAGCCGCGCCCGATTTTCGGCGCGTGCCGCAAGCTGGATATCGAGCTGGAGACGGGCTTTATCGTCGGGCAAGGCAATGCGCTCGGCGAGCCGATAGCGTGCGAAGAAGCCGAAGCGCATATCTTCGGCATGGTGCTGCTCAACGATTGGAGCGCGCGCGACATCCAGCAATGGGAATACGTGCCGCTCGGCCCGTTCAACTCGAAGACGTTTGCGACGACCATCTCGCCGTGGATCGTCACGCTCGATGCGCTCGAACCGTTCCGCACCGCGACGCCCGCGCAGGAGCCAGAGCCGCTCGCGTATCTGCGGCATGCGGGCGATCACGCTTTCGATATCGAACTGTCCGTGGACCTGCGGCCCGAAGGCGCGGCCACCGCGACGACCCTTTCTCGCACCAACTTCAGGCTGATGTACTGGTCGATGGCGCAGCAGTTGGCGCACCACACGGTGTCGGGCTGCAACACGCGCGTGGGCGACCTGTTGGGCTCGGGCACGATCAGCGGGCCGACGCCCGACTCGTGCGGCAGCTTGCTCGAAGCGACATGGAATGGCCAGCGGCCCGTGCGACTCGAAGAAGGCGGCGAGCGTGCGTTCCTTCAGGACGGCGACGAGATCACGCTGCGCGGCTGGTGTCAGGGCGATGGTTATCGCGTGGGCTTCGGGGAGTGCGTGGGGCGCGTCCTGCCGGCGCGTTCCTTCGCGTGAGGAATAGAACATGACAAAGACGACAATCGACGTCGAGCGCGCGCTCGGCGATGCGCACCGGCCCACGTTTCATTTCCTGCTGCTCGCGCTGTGCGGGCTGTGCCTCGTGATCGACGGCTTCGACGCGCAGGCGATGGACTACGTCGCGCCGGCCGTCATCGCCGAATGGGGCGTGCCGAAGTCGGCGCTCGGGCCGGTGTTCAGCGCGAGCCTCTTCGGCATGCTGCTCGGCGCACTCGGCTTGTCCGTGCTCGCCGACCGCATCGGGCGCAGGCCGGTGCTGATCGGCGCGACGCTTTTCTTCGGACTCACGATGATCGCGACCGCCTTCACGCACAGCCTGCCGGTGTTGACCGCGCTGCGCTTCGTGACCGGCCTCGGGCTCGGCTGCATCATGCCGAACGCGATGGCGCTGGTCGGCGAATTCTCCAGCACTCAGCACCGCGTCAAGCGCATGATGCTGGTCTCCTGCGGCTTCACGCTCGGCGCGGCGCTCGGCGGCTTTTTGAGCGCGGCGCTGATTCCGTCGCTCGGCTGGCGCTCGGTCTTCTGGGTCGGCGGCGCGGTGCCGATCGTGCTCGCGCTCGCCATGTTCGTCGGGCTGCCCGAATCGCTGCAATTTCTCGTGCTGAAGGGGCATGAAGCGCGGGCGCGCGCGTGGCTGGCGAAGTTCGATCCGTCGCTCCGCATCGACTCGACGACGCGCCTCATCGTCCGGGAAAAAGGCGGCGAGGGCGCGCCGGTGGCCGAGCTTTTCCGCTCGGGCCGTGCGCCTGTCACGCTGATCTTGTGGGCGATCAGCTTCATGAATCTGATCGACCTGTACTTTCTCTCGAACTGGCTGCCGACCGTCATGCGCGATGCGGGGTATTCGCCGGGCATGGCGGTGCTCGTCGGCACGCTGCTGCAGACGGGCGGCGTGCTCGGGACCTTGCTGCTCGGCTGGTTCATCGAGCGCTACGGCTTCGTGCGCGTGCTGCTCGGCTGCTTTCTCGTCGGGGCGGTCTGCGTCGGGATGATCGGCGGCGTCGCGCACGTTCAGACGTGGCTCTTCGTGGCCGTATTCGCGGCGGGCTTTTGCATCGTCGGCGGCCAGCCTGCCGTCAATGCGCTCGCCGGCCATTACTATCCGACGACGCTGCGTTCCACCGGCATCGGCTGGAGTCTGGGGATCGGGCGCGTGGGATCGGTGATCGGGCCGCTCGTCGGCGGGCAGATGATCGCGCTCGGATGGAGCAACGTCGAACTGTTTCACGCGGCGGCGGTGCCGTGTTCTGTTCGGCGCTGCTGGTGGTGGCGCTGGCGGCGGTGCGCCGGGAAAAGCGTGAGGCAGTGACGGTAGCCTAGACCCGCAACGCTATTCCATCAATCGAAAAAGACAGCCGCGCGGTACGCCGATTCGTGCTTGAAAACGCACGGCCGGTAGCCAACAATGAAGCCATCTGCACAGCCGGGCATAGACCCGGCTGCGTCGTATGAATGCCATGCCGTGATTCAACGCCAAACATGCGCAAGCAAGAACGCATGAATATCGAACGCCATCGTTTCGCGTTCGTTAGTAGTACGTAGGTCATACAAAGCAATGCCTTGTCGAATCACACTCATAAGGAAGAAAATGAAAACCGACCGCATGAGAAAGGCGCTCATTATGGCTGCGGCTATCGTCGGCACCGCGCTCATGCCGATAAGCGGCATGGCTGGCAATCCAACACCGAATCCGTATTTATCTGCGCCCAAGGGCGCAATGACACACTTCGATCCCGCGCAAACCGATGCCTTCACGCAAGCGATACCCGCCGGCACGCGAACCGCTTATGGACCGCTCGGCGTCACGCCGCAAGCATCGAATGGATTTCTGAATTTCGTCACGCTCAAATCGACTTCGCCCGATTATGTGTGGGCGGTATCGAGCACCGGCGTGTCTTATCTCAAAGTCGCGAACGACGCCGTGACGCAAATGGGCGCAACGCTGGTTTATCCGGGAGCCGTCGTCGTTGCGCAGAATCTATTGACGGCCGTATTGACGCAGCCTTTTACGACCGTGGAGCAGATTCAGGCCGCGCTTCAGTCGCTCGGGCTTTTGACCGGCGGACAATCCCTCGGTCCGGCTTATAGCCTCGTGGATGCGGATAACGTGCTGTATTCCGGCGCGGTCAGCAGCATCGTCGCGGTGGGCCTGATTTCGCCGGACGTGCCCGCGTTGGGCGTGCGCATCTTGCGCTCGATACCGTCATCCGCATTCGTCCAGTCGGGCGAGTCCGTCACGGGGCTGTCACTGACTTACGACGGCAAACTCGTCGTGCAGGGAACGCGTTCCGTTTCTGTCGTGGATCGCAATTTCAATTCGACGCCGCAAACGCTTCGTTTCGGCAGCGACGAAACCATCTCCAATTCGCTGGCCATCGACGAGAACAACGGTATCTATATCGTGAGCGACAAGAAGATGCACAAGGTCGTCTGGACGGGCAGTGTCTTGTCGAATCAGTCGACTGACGGCGCGTGGGAATCGCCGTATCCGACGGGTGACACTTATCCCACGCTATTCGGTTCGGGCACCGGCTCGACGCCCACGCTCATGGGATTCGGCAGCGATCCGGACAAACTCGTCGTCATTACAGACGGCCTCAAGCGCATGAGTCTCGTTGCATTCTGGCGAGATGCCATTCCATCAGGATTCACCAATCGCATCGCGGGACAGATTCCCGTGACAGCAGGCTTGCCCCCCGATACGCAATATATCCAGTCCGATCAATCCGTCGCAGTGGATGGTTATGGCGCTTTCGTCGTGAATAACGTTGGTCCCGGCGGATTGCGCGACACGATAGGCACCATCATTCCCGATGCGATTGCGCGCGGGCCCATTCTCGATTCGCCGCTGGGCGTCGAGCGATTCGAATGGAATCCGTCGACGCATAGCTGGGCTTCGGTTTGGGCGCGCGGCGATATCTCGTCGAATACGATGATTCCGGGAAAGAGCATCGCGTCGAATACGGTGTTCGTCAGCGGCTATTACCGGACGAACAATAGCGGATGGGAAATCACGGGGCTGGACTGGAATACCGGGCAAACCGTGCATCGCACGATTCTCGGCCCCAGCATTTACGGGAACGGAATGTACGCGCCGATCGAGTTTCTGCCGGACGGCGACCTGTTCTTCAACGGCATTCTCGGCTTTATTCGCGTTCAGTTGCCAAGCGGGTTGATTTATCCAGCGGGTTTGCCGCTGTGATTTGCGAGGCGCGCATCAACTGACGCTAGCGGCCGCTCGCCGTTCCCACGCGGCCGCCGCGACGAACGCGAGCGCCGCGGCGAACAGCACAGCGATCAGCGCGTCCGCGCCCGCGCGCCGCATCAGCATGCCCGCGACGATCGGCCCGCCGAAACTCGCGACGCTCCACGAAGCGCCGACGATCGCCGTCGCCGATACGAGCGCCGCGCCGCGAAAGCGTTCGCCGCACGCGACGATCGAGAGCGTGTAGACGCTGCCCGCCGCCGCGCCGATCACGAAGAGGAGCGGCCAGCAGAGCCACGGATACGCGACGGCCCACGGCAGCGCCGGCAGCAGCGCGACGACCACGACGCCCGCGCCCATGTGCACCTTCGCGCGCCCGATGCGGTCGGCGAGCCAGCCGATCGGGAACTGCATCGTTGTGTCGCCGAGCAGGATGGCGGAGGCGAACAGCACGCCCGTATTCGCGCTCACGCCATGCGAGATCGCGAAGAGCGGCAACAGCGAAAGCGCGAGCGTGTCGAATAGCGCGAAGAAGCCCGTGCCGATCACGAGCGCCGGCATGCGCGGCAGCACGCGCCGCCAGTCGCTGTGTCCGGCGCTTTCCGTGCCGAGGGCGTGCGGCGACACGCGGATCGTCGCCAGCGCGGGCAACGCGAGAAGGAAGATCGCGCCGCAGAGGGCGAAGCGCGTCGACTGCCAGCCGCCCGCCACGCTGACGAGCACCGGCCCGGCCATCTGGAACAGCGTGAAATTCGTCGCGTAGAGCGCGACGACGCGGCCGCGCGTGGAATCGTCCGCGAGCGCGGCGACCCACGCCTCGCCGATGGTGAAGACCAGCATCAGCGCCGCGCCGCACCCAAAACGCAGCGCGGCCCAGAGCCACAGGTCGATGGAAAACTGCATCGCGATGGTCGCGAGCGCCGCGACGACGACCGCGCCCATGATCGTGCCGCGCGCGCCGTATCGCGACGCGATGCGGCTCGCGAACGGCGCGACGACGAGTCCGCCGCCTGCCTGCATCGCCGTCATGATGCCGACGACGTCCGAGCCGTGGCCCGCCTGCGTCAGCGCGAGCGCGGTGAGCGGCAGCGTCGCGCCGAGGCCCAGGCCCACCACCGCGACGCTCGAAATCAGCGCGAAGAAGTCGCGCGAGAGGACGCCTCTCATCGACTGCGCGCAGCGAGACTCAGGCAGCCTGCCCGATGGCGAGACGGCGCGCGCGCTTGTCGAGCGTCGCGGAGAGCAGCGTCAGCCCGAACGCGCCGCACGCCATCGCGACGCCCACCCACGGCAGCGAGGTCAGCGGCGCGCCCGCGCTAATCGCGCAGCCGCCGAGCCACGCGCCCGTCGCGTTGCCGAGATTGAAGGCGCCCTGATTGAGCGTGGAGGCGAGATTCGGGGCATCGCTCGCGCGGTTCACGATCAGGATCTGCAGCGGCGGCACGATGGCGAACGCGAGCACGCCCCATAGGAAGATGGTGATCATCGCCGAGATGGACTCGTGCATCGTCGCGGCGAAGACCGTGAGAATCACCACGATCGACAGCAGGAACGACAGCAGCGAGCGCAGGAGCTTCCAGTCCGCGAGCTTGCCGCCGAGCGTGCTGCCCACCGTCAGCCCGAGGCCGAAGAGCAGCAGCACGTACGTGACCGCGTGCGGCGAAACGCCCGTCACGTCTTCGAGGATCGGCGTGATATACGTGAACACCGAAAAGAGGCTCGCCGAGGCCAGCACGCTGATGCCGAGCACCATCAGCACTTGCGGGTTTTTGAGCACGCTGAATTCGCGCAGGATGCTGGTTTCGCGCATCTCGATGTGCTTCGGCAGGCACACCGCCAGCGCGCCCGCCGCCGCGATGCCGATGAGCGTCACGACCCAGAACGTCGCGCGCCAGCCGGCCGCCTGACCGAGCGCGGTGCCGAGCGGCACGCCGAGCACGTTGGCGAGCGTGAGGCCGGTGAACATCAGCGCGATGGCTTGCGCGCGGCGGTTCGGCGCGACGAGATCGGCGGCGACCACCGAGCCGATGCCGAAGAACGCGCCGTGGCAGAACGCGGTGACGATGCGCGCGCCCATCAGCACCCAGTAGTTGGGCGCGAGCGCGCACAGCAGATTGCCGACGATGAACACGCCGATCAGGCCCATCAGCGCCTTCTTGCGCGGCATCTTCGCGGTGACGATGGCGAGAATCGGCGCGCCGATGGTCACGCCGAGCGCATAGCCCGAGACGAGCATGCCGGCAGCGGGAATCGACACGGCGAGATCGCGCGCGACGTTGGGCAAGAGGCCCATGATGACGAATTCGGTCGTGCCGATGCCGAAAGCGGCAATTGCAAGAGCGAGGAGGGGCAAGGGCATGGCAAAAGGCGGGGAAAATGGCGCGCCGGGCTGAATCAGGCGCAAGGAAGGCTCGAATTCTACCGAAAGGTGATTTTTGGTGCTGGTAGAAACCCTGAGATTCCCCCGCGCCGACAATGCCGGATCATGAGCGGTTCCTTTTATGCGGCGCACGATTCTGCATGATTCGGGTCAGCGGCGCGGCCCACGTTCTGCATTCTTACCCGGCACGCGCGAATCGTTGCGCGGCGCGGGTGTTGGAAAAACACAGCACTGACTGAAGACATATGTCGCCTTTGAAAACCTGCCTGCGCGCGGCCATCGCCTGCGCGGTTCTGCTTGTCACGCACGCGCACGCCCAAAGCGATGCCGCCGGCCCCGTCGCGACGCAAGCGGGCACCGTCTACTTCCTGCGCGACGAATCGGGCTTTGCCGCGATGCTCGGCACGCAGGCCTTCGACCGCTTCGACGCCCGCCGTCTCGCGCATTTCGATGAAGCGGGCAGCAACGGTTCCATCACGCGCGCCTTGATGCAGACGGACACCGGCCCGGTACTCTATGACTTCCGCCGTAATCCGCCGCTGGTTCAGCGCGCGGGCAAGCGCATGACCGTGCAGCGCGTGTTCTGGCAAGGAGACGAAGTCGTGATGCAGACCACGGCGGGCTGGTACAAGCTGGAACGCGGCACGCTCACGAAGCTGCAGGCAACGACCAGAACGTATCACTGACGCACGCCGAACACGCGCTCGCCCGCGACCACGTAGACGGCTTCGTTCGCGCGGCGCACGGCGTCGTTGACTTCGAAGCCGCCGGTGAACGCGCCGAACGCCGGCAGCACGCCCGCGCGCCGGCCGAAGCGAAAGCACGGCAGCCGCACGCTGTCGATGCGCGTCGACAGCCGATACACCGGATGCTCGTGACCGGCGAGCGCGTAGCCGTCGTCCACGCTTTGCGGGTGATGACAGAGCGCCCACGGCCCGAGCCGATACGGCTCCTGCACCAGTTCCACGCCGAAGCGCGCCGGCAGCTCGCCCGCATGCCGGTCGTGATTGCCTTCGACGAGCACGAGCCGCAACGCGCGATGCGTCGTGCGCCAGGCATCGAGCGCGGCGAGGGTTTCGTCGGCGTGAGATTCGCGTGCGTGCAGCAAGTCGCCGAGAAAGACGATCGACTCCGGGCGATGCGTGGCGATGAGCGCATCGAGCCGCGTCAGGTTGTCGGCTGTGGCGCCGGCCGGCACCGGAATGCCGCGCGCGCGGAAGACGGCGTCCTTGCCGAAATGCGCGTCGGCGATGAAGAGGCTCTTTTCGAGCGGATCGAACGCGGCGCGCTCGGCGGAGAGCACGAGCGCGTGGCCGTTCACATCGATGGTCAGGGCTTCGGTCGCCATGCGTGTGCTCAAGCTTGCGCCGCCTTCTCCAACTCCGCCAACATCCGCTCCACACGATCCGCGAGCTTCTCCGTGCTCACCTTCTCCCGCAGCCGCCCGACGATCAGCGGAAACGCGAACGGCGTCGGCTTCTTCGGATGCGTAAGCGCGAGGCGGCTTTCGCTCATCCGCACGAGCGCGCTACGCAGCCGGCTCAGTTCCAGCTCCTGAAGCATGACTTCCTGATCGGCTTGCGTGAGCAGCAGATTGCCGCTGTCGTGCTTGCGAAAGACTTCGTAGAAGAGGCCGCTGGACGCCTGCAACTGCCGCGCGCTTTTCTGCTGCCCCGGATGGCCCTGATAGATCAGCCCCGACACCCGCGCGATCTCGCGAAAGCGCCGCGCCGAAAGCTCCGATGCGTTCAGGCTCGCGAGAATGTCGTGCTCCAGATTGTCGGGCGAGAAGAGCCCTTCCGCGATCAGCGTTTCCCAGTCGAACGGACGCGCCGACAGCAACTCGAAGCCGTAATCGTTCATCGAGATGGAGAACGTGCTCGGCTGATCGCGCGCCACGCGCCAGCCGATCAGCGATCCCAGCCCGATATGCGCCATGCGCCCCGCGAACGGATAGCAGAAGAAGTGATGCCCCTCGCGCGATCGCACCGTCTCCACGACCAGCACGCCCGGTCCGGGCAGCGCGGACCACTTCGCCTGCAAGTCGAGGAGCGGCTTGACGGCCTGCATCTCCGGCTCGTCGTAGATGCCGTCGTTGGCGCGGGCGAGCATCACGAGCGCGGCTTCCGCCAGTTCGGACGACAGCGGCATCTTGCTGCCCGCCCATTGCGGCATGGCGCCGCGCGAGGACGTCGCGCGCTTCACGTAAGCGGTCATGTCGCGCACGCGCACGAGTTCGAGCGCGCGTCCGCCAAAGGTGAAGACGTCGCCGGGCTTCAGGCGCGAGATGAACGATTCCTCCATCGCGCCGATGCGCCCGCCCGTCATGTACGCGACGTTGATCGTGGCATTCGCGACGATGGTGCCGACATTGTTCCGATGCCGCCGCACGAGGTCTTCGCGCGGCACGCGATACACGCCGTCATCGCCTAGAACGACGCGGTGATAATCCGGATACGCCGCCAGCGACGCGCCGCCGCGCTCGACGAATGCAAGCGCCCAATCGAATTCCGCTTGGCTCAGATCGCGATATGCGTACGCGGTGCGCACTTCGTCGAACATCTCGGCCGCCTTGAATCCGCCGCCGATCGCCACCGTGACCAGATGCTGCACGAGCACGTCGAGCGGCTTCAACGGCATGTCGCGCCCCTCGATGCGATGCTCGCCGATGGCCCAGCGCGCCGCCGCCGCTTCGACCAGTTCGAGCGCGTGTGTCGGCACGATGGTCACGCGCGACACGCGGCCCGGCGCGTGGCCGGAACGCCCGGCGCGCTGCATCAGACGCGCGACGCCTTTGGGCGAGCCGATCTGAAACACGCGATCCACCGGCAGAAAATCCACGCCGAGATCGAGACTCGACGTGCAGACGACCGCCTTCAGTTGTCCGTTCTTGAGCCCGAGTTCGACCCAGTCGCGCACTTCCTTGTCGAGCGAGCCGTGATGCAGCGCGATGAGTCCCGCCCAGTCCGGCCGCAGATCTAGCAGCGCGCGATACCAGATCTCGGACTGCGAGCGCGTGTTGGTGAAGACGAGCGAGCTTTGCGCATGTTCGATTTCATCGGCGACCGGCCCGACCTGCCGCACGCCGAGATGGCCGCCCCACGGAAAGCGTTCGATGGTCTCGGGAATCAGCGTATCCACGACGAGCGTCTTCGGCTGCGCGCCCTGCACGACGACGCGCGGCGTTCTGACCGGATGCAGCAGCGCGTCGTGAGCGAGCGCAAGATTGCCGAGCGTCGCGGACAAGCCCCAGATTTGCAGATCGGCCCGCCAGTGCGCGAGGCGCGCGAGCGCCAATTGCGTCTGCGTGCCGCGCTTGTTGCCGAGCAGTTCGTGCCATTCGTCGATCACGACGAGCCGCACGTGCGCGAGTTCTTCGCGGGCGTTCGCGCGGGTGAGCATCAGCGTGAGGCTTTCGGGCGTCGTGACGAGCGCCGAGGGCATGCGGCGGTTCTGCCGCGCGCGTTCCGTCGATGACGTGTCGCCCGTGCGCAACCCGACGGTCCACGGCACCGCGAGCGCGCTGACCGCGGTTTGCAGGGCGCGGGCGGTGTCGGCGGCGAGCGCGCGCATCGGCGTGATCCAGAGCACGGTGAGCGGGGCGGGGAGCGGCGCTTTGTCGATGTCGGCGATGTCGGCGGTTGAGGCTGCGGCCTGCGTAATCGAGCGGCGCTTGCGGTTCGCCTTCGGCTTTGGCGGGCCGGCGAATGCGGTCAATGCGCCGAGCCAGATCGCCCATGTCTTGCCCGCGCCGGTGGTCGCATGCAGCAGCCCGCTCGCGCCGCGTTCGACCTCGCGCCACACTTCGCGCTGAAACGGAAACGGCTGCCAGCCGCGCGCATCGAACCAGCGCGCGATGCGCTCGTCCATCGGCTTGGCGGCTTCTATCGCGTCGTAGACGAACGGCGCGGGCCGGAAGAGCTCGGCGGCGGCGTCGAGCTTGGCTTGCGCGGCCTGCGTGCGCGGCACGCGGCGGGGGCGCGGGGCGCGGCGTTTGGCGCGGGCCGCCGGTTCGGGCGGTTGCTCGTCGCCATATTCGGTTGAGAGTTGATCGTCGCGGTTCATGCGGCCGCCTCGCTTGCGTAGTCGACGCGATCGGAAACGCGACGGTCGCCGGGAACGCGAAAGCAATCGCGAACGCGAGAGCCGTCGCAAACGCGAAGATCGCCGAAAACGCGGGAGCCGTCGGGAACGCGAGAGCAATCGCAAATGTGGGAGCCGCCGCGAACGCAAGAGCTGCCGCAAACGCGAAAACCGCCGGGAATGCGAGAGGCGTCGCCAACGCGAAGACCGCCGCCAACGCGGGAGCCGTCGCGGACGCGAAGCCCCCTACGAACGCCAGCGCAATCGCGAATGCGAGACCCGCCGCGAACGCCAAGCCCGCCACGAACGCAAGAGCCGTCGCGAATGCGAAAACCGCCGGGAACGCCAAGCCCGCCGCGAACGCAAGAGCCGTCGCGAATGCGAAAACCGCCGGGAACGCGAGAGCCACCGCAAATTCGAGAGCCGCCAAGAACGCGAGCGCAATCCCAAACGCCAAACCTACGACAAACGCCAACCCCGCCGCCCAATGCCGTCGCATGCGCCAACCTTCCGCGCTTCCCCGCCTCGTCGCCTGAACAGCGCGCGCTCATGCCATCGCCTCGTTCAGAAAGCCTTTGAGCATGTCGAGCGTGTCCGCATCGTCGATGCTTTTATCCGTCCGCCATCGCAACATGCGCGGAAAACGCACCGCGATGCCCGACTTGTGGCGCGGGCTCGCTTGAATGCCTTCGAAGCCGATCTCGAAGACGAGCGTCGGCGTCAGGCTGCGCACCGGCCCGAACTTTTCGACGGTCGTCTTGCGCACGATGGCATCGACCTGGCGCATCTCCTCGTCGGTCAGACCCGAGTACGCTTTCGCGAACGGCACCAGCGTGCGCACGCCGTCCGCTTCGTCCCAGACCGCGAAGGTGAAGTCCGTGTAGAGGCTCGCGCGCCGGCCGTGGCCCGGCTGCGCGTAGAGGAGCACGGCATCGACGGAATACGGGTCGATCTTCCACTTCCACCACGTCCCGGACGCCTTCGTGCGGCCGACGCCGTACATCGACGCGCGCTCCTTCAACATCAGCCCTTCGACGCCGCGCGCCCGGCTCTCGTCGCGCAATGCGGCAAGCGCGTCCCAGTCCGCAGCTTCGACCACGGGCGACACGCGCAGCAGATCGACCGCGAGCGTCGATGAAAGCGTATGCGCGAGCGCATCGAGCTTCGCGCGGCGCGCGTGCAGCGGTTCGGTGCGCAGGTCGCGTCCGTCGGCTTCGAGCAGATCGTAGGCGAGCAGCGCGGCGGGCGAGTCGGCGAGCACTTTTTTCGTCAGGGACTTGCGCGTGATGCGCGGCTGAAGGCGCGCGAACGGCAGCGGCATGGTCGCGCCCGGCTCCCACGCAAGAATTTCCCCGTCGATCACCGTGCCGTCGGGCAGCGCCGCGCCGAGCGACGCGAGTTCCGGAAAGCGTTCGGTCAGCAGATCCTCGCCGCGCGACCAGATCCACACGCGGCCGCTGCGCTTCACGAGTTGCGCGCGAATGCCGTCCCACTTCCATTCGGCGATCCAGTCGGCGGGCGCGCCGAGCGTCGCCGGATCGGCCTGCAACGGATGCGCGAGAAAGAACGGATACGGCAAGCCGACGTCGCTCTCATGCGGCGTGTCGATGTCGTCGCCCTCGGCCGCCGGCGCGATCAGCCGGAGATAGCGCGCGGCGCTCGGCGCCTGCCGCGAATCGGTCCAGCCGACCATGCGTTGCGCGATGCGCTTGTGATCCACGCCCGCGACCTGCGCGAGCGCGCGTACGACGAGTTGCCGCGCCACGCCGACGCGAAAGCCGCCGCCGATCAGTTTCGTGAGCAGAAACCGCTCGCTCCAGTTGAGTTCGTCCCAGTAGCCGAGCATGCGCTCGCGCAGCTCCACCGGATTCGCGCCGCGCAGCGTCAGCACGCGATCCTCGATCCATTGCGCGAGGCCCAGCTCGGATTCGCGCTGCGGCGGCGGCAGTACGTGCGCGATGGTTTCCGCGAGATCGCCGACCGCCTGATACGACTCCTCGAAGAGCCATTCCGGCAAGCCCGCGCGCTCGCGTGCAAATTCGATCAGAAGACGCGTCGGCACCGACTGGCGCGGCTTGCCGCCCGCGAGAAAGTACGAGGCCCACGCCGCGTCTTCCGGTTCCGCGCCGGAGAAGTACGCGATCAGCGCTTCGAGCTTTTCGTTGGTCGATGTCGTCGCGTCGAGCGCGGCATAGAGCGTCGCGAAGCGTCTCATTGCGACGGCGTCTCCGTCGTGGTTTCGGTGGCCGTGTCGGCTTCGATGGCGTCGTCGCCGTATTCGGTCTTGAACGCGCCCGCGTCGAGCCCTTGCTCGCACAGCCACCGCACCATCGGCTCGATCTGGCCGTGCGTGACGATCACGCGTTCTGCGCCCGTGGCGCCGATGGCCGTTTGCAGGCCGGGCCAGTCCGCGTGATCCGACAGCACGAAGCCGCGATCGACGCCCTTGCGCCGCCGCGTGCCGCGCAGGCGCATCCAGCCGGAGGCGAAGGCATCGCTGTAATCGCCGAAGCGGCGCATCCACGTGCTGCCCTGCGTGGACGGCGGCGCGACGATCAGCGCGCCCTGAAACGCAGCCTTGTCGCGCGCGGCGATTTCGCTGACGAGCCGCGTCTCTGGCAGCGCGACGCCCGATTCGCGGTACGCGCGATTGAGCGGCTCCACCGCGCCGTGACAGAAAATCGGGCCGATGCCCGCGTCGATGCCCGCCAAGAGCCGCTGCGCCTTGCCGAACGAATAGCAGAAGAGCACCGACGCGCGGCCTTCTGCCGCGTTGTGCCGCCACCATGAGTCGATGCCTTCGAACACGGCGCGCGACGGTTCCCATCGGTAGATCGGCAGGCCGAAGGTCGATTCCGTGATGAACGTATCGCAGCGGACAGGCTCGAACGGCGCGCAGGTCGGATCGGGCTCGACCTTGTAATCGCCGGACGCGACCCACACGCGCCCGCCGTGCTCCACGCGCACCTGCGCCGAGCCGAGCACATGGCCCGCCGGATGCAGCGACACCCGCACGCCGTTCACGTCGATGCGTTCGCCGTAAGCCAGCCCTTGCACGTCGATGCCCGGCAGCCGCGAGAGCAGCACGCCGCGGCCCGCTTCGGCCGTGAGATAGCGCGCGTGGCCGAAGCGCGCGTGATCGGCATGGGCGTGCGTGATGACGGCGCGCTCGACGGGCCGCCACGGGTCGATATAGAAGTTGCCCGGCGGACAGTACAGGCCCTCGGGACGCGCGACGATGAGATCGGCGGATGTGTTCACGGGCTTTTCGGTCGTGCTCCTGAGAAGTGTCGTGCAGGCAACAAAGCACGTGACATGCCCGTCACGGCGCTTTCACGAACAGCGACTACGGTGTAAAAGGTTTGTTCAGCATCGTCTTATTTTCGTTCGAGACCGAAGGAGCCGGTTCGAGCCGCGAGGCTCGTTGCAATGCCTTGTCTCACGTGATCTTCCGCTGGTGTTTTGGATGAAGCCGAATATGGACACGATGGTTGCGTCGACTGCCGCAGAGGCGGTCTGGATTGTCAGGCTCAGGAGCCATCCGCAGTATGACTTCGTGCGCCTGAAGCGGGTGTTCGCCGAGCCCGGTTCGCGCCATCAGGTCGTGCTGGTGGATGTGAAGCGGCTCTTGCAATGCGCCGACCGCGACGACACCGACTACGTGCTCAAGGCTGTCGACGACTGGCACGCGGGCAAGGTGCGCGGCATCCGCGAATTTCTCGACCCGGACAACCCGCGCGTGCCCGAAATGCCGTACGTGACCATCAGCGTGCGGCGCGCGGAAGGCTTGCTCGGGCTGATCGGCGTGCATCGGCAGGGCGTCGTCGCGTTTCGCAACGGCCAGCATCGCGCGCGGTACATGGCGCACGCCGGCGCGCTTTGCATGCCGGTGGAAGTACACGAGCGCGAGGCCGATCTGCTGCGCGCGATGTGCGCCGCGCCGGGCGATGCAGTCGCGGAGTACGGCGAGGTTTGATGCTCGAGCGATGTATCAAACAGGCGACGCGTCGACGACATTGCGCGGCGCGCCGTCCGCCCACGCTTTGACGTTGCCGAGCGTCGTCGTCGCGATTTCGATGAGCGCCTCGCGCGTGAAGAACGCCTGATGCGCGGTGATGATGACGTTCGGAAACGTGAGCAGCCGCGCGAGCACGTCGTCCTGCAACAGGTGATCCGAGTGGTCCTCGAAGAAGAGGCCGCCTTCTTCCTCGTACACGTCGAGCCCGAGATGCCCGAGCTGACCGCTCTTTAGCGCGCCGATCAGCGCGTTGCTTTCCACGAGCCCGCCGCGCCCGGTGTTGATGAGCATGGCGCCGCGCTTCATGCTGGCGAGCGCGCGTTCGTCGATCAGGTGATACGTCGACGGCAGAAGCGGGCAGTGCAGCGACACGATGTCCGAGTTCGCGAGCAGTTCGTCGAGCGGCACGTAGCGCGCGCCGCGCGCGAGCAGGTCTTGCGCGGGCGGGCCGGGATCGTAGGCGAGCACTTGCATGCCGAAGCCCGCCATGATGCTGCCGAACACGCGCCCGATGATGCCCGTGCCGATCACCCCGACGGTCTTGCCGTGCAGATCGAAGCCGAGCAGGCCGGTGAGCGAGAAGTCGCCGTCGCGCGTGCGGGCGACCGCGCGATGCAGCCGGCGATTGAGCGTGAGGATCATGCCCACGGCGTGTTCCGCCACCGCATGCGGGGAATACGCGGGCACGCGCGTCACCGTGATGCCGAGACGCTTTGCGGCGTTCAGATCGACATGATTGAAGCCCGCCGAGCGCAACGCGAGCAAGCGCGTGCCGCCCGCGTGCAGCTTTTCGAGCACGGTTTCGTCCACGCTGTCGTTCACGAAAGGGCACACGGCCGTGTAGCCCTGCGCGAGGACGGCCGTCTGCGCATCGAGATGCGCTTCCTGAAAGTCGAGTTCTATGCCGAAGGCCTCGTTGGCCTGGCGGAAGGTGTCGGCGTCGTACGGGCGCGCGCTGAAGAGAATGAGGCAGTGCGGGTTCGGGCGCGTGTTCGTTGTCGTCATGTCGGGCCGGCTGCGTTCAGGTTGAGGGAACGCGCGCCGGCTCGGAATGCCCGGAGCCGGCGTTGCGCGTCAGTGCGTCGTCGGGCTGCCCGAGGTCAGGCCAACGTTTGCGCCGGCGGTCTGATAAGCGGCCGGCGTCTGCCGATAGATCTCGTCCGGCTTGTTATTCGCGGCGTTCACTTCCTTCGTGAGCCTTTCGAGCGCGTAGTCGATGAAAAACCGCGTCTTGGCGGGCAGATACTGCCGCCCCGGATAGACGATCGACAGCTTCATTTCGGGGTCGTCGACCGAATAGTCCGGCAGAAGGCGCACGAGCGTGCCGTCGGCGAGGTCGCCCGCGACGATGCCTTCCGGCAGGATCGAGAAGCCCATGCCGCGCAGCGTGGCGAGACGGACCATCAACGCGCTGTTGACCGAATAGACCGCCGAGAGCGTCACCTGTTCCGACGAGCCCAGGCGATGCCTGAAGTGCCAAGACGAACTGCGGATTTCATTGGGCAGCGCCACGCACGGCATCCCTTGCAGGTCGGCCGGCGAGGCGGGCATGCCGTGCTCGGCCAGGAATGCGGGCGTGGCAACGGGAATGAGCGCGCTCACGCCGATGGGCCGTTCGACCAGCGCCGTGCTCGACACCATGAACGCCGCGACGATACCGACGTCGTATCCGTCCTCGACAAGATCGACGTGACGCTCCGCAAGTGTCAGGCGCACGTTGACTTTCGGATACAGCTTGCGAAAGCCGTCGATGAGCGGCGTCAAAGTAAGAAGAGAAAGCGCGCTCGATGCAACCACGCGAAGCGTTCCGCTCGGCTCTCCTTCGGTATGCGTCACCGCCGATTCCAGATGATCCAGTTCTTCGAGTAATGCGCGGCATCCTTCCAGGTAACGAGTGCCGGCTTCAGTCAATGACAAATTGCGAGTGGTGCGGTTAATAAGGCGTGTCCTCAGATGCGCTTCAAGCATCGCAATTGCGCGAGTAACGAGCGCATTCGAAACGTCGAGTTGCTGCGCGGCGCGCCGGAAACTCTCTGTGTCGGCGACGCGGACAAAAACGCGCATAGCATGGATTTGGTTCATCTGAATGCCCTCTCTCTCTGTTGTGCCACGGTGACATGGGCTGAAAAATCCCCGGTTGGCGCCCACTTTTCGATGTACCACCTCTGCATAATATTGACAGAATGAAGAAGTTGCAATATCAGAATGAATAATCGGTCAGGGGAAAGAAATAGTTTCCGACCGGGGGCAAATTGGTCGCGATTGTGTCGTATGTCGCTATTCCATACCGATGCTGTGTGTATTTCGGGTGAGAAACACCAGATCGGCCCGACCGTAGGCCAAGCGACCCGCAATATCGGGGAAAACGATATAAGACGGCTGCTTTATACGGGTGCGCTTAATTAGTATGGATAGTGGCCGCTTTTCGTCGCTTCCGTAATTAAAGTTGATCGGAGGCGAAGCGGGCAAAGACTTTATTAATCGACGCATGCGACTTCAACGGCGAGTTTCTTGCCTCAGTCGTTATTTCGATATTCGCGCGGCCAGGCGAGATATTCTCAATGCCGAAAGGACGAACCGACTCATGCTATGGCGCCTGCTCGCGGCACAACCTGAAATCGCGCTATTCGCGAGTCTCGCTATTGGCTTCTTTATCGGCTCGTTCAAGTTCGGTCCCATACAGCTTGGCGGTGTCTGCGGCACGCTGATCGTCGCGCTGATTCTCGGTCAGAGCGGTGCGCGCATATCGCCGGATCTGAAAAACATTGCCTTCGCGCTGTTCATTTTCGCGCTCGGTTTTACGGGCGGTCCGCAGTTTTTCGCGAACATCGGGCGCGGCTGGCGGTACGGCGCGCTTTCGCTTGTCGAGGTCATCGTCGTGGTCGCGCTCGTGCTCGGCATCGCGGCGATGCTCAAGCTCGATCCGGGCACGGCCGCCGGCCTGCTCGCGGGCGGCGCGACGGAATCGGCGGTGATCGGCACGGCGTCCGAGGCGGTCGCGCGGCTCGGCTTGTCCGCGGCCGAGACTGCGCGCCTTCAGGCGAATATCGTCACCGCGTACAGCGTCAGCTATCTCTTCGGGCTCGTGACGATCGTGCTTTTCGCGAGCCAGTTCGCGCCGCTCATTCTGCGCGTGAACCTGCGCGACGAAGCCGAGCGCGTCTGGCGCAAGCTCGGCGGCGACGGCGCGCTCGCCGAAGGGCAGACGCCCGCCATCATGCCGCTCGCCGGGCGCGAGCTGAAGGTGACGGCCGCGGCCGGCAGCAGCATCGGTGAGCTGGAAAAGCGCTTCGGCCACAACATCAGCGTGCAGCGCGTGGTGCGCGACCGCTCCGTCATCAAGGGACAGCCCTCGGTGACGCTGAAGGCGGGCGATCGCATCGTGATCGCGGGGCGGCGCGAGGCGCTCGTCGAAGCCATTCCGTGGATCGGCGAGGAAGTGTTCAACGGCGGCGGCTCCGATTACTTCGTCGAAAAGGTCGACGTGATGCTCACGAACCGCGCGCTGCACGGGCTCACGCTTGCGCAGGCGCGCGCCCGCGCGAATCCGGCGGATGGGCGCGGCGTGTTCGTCGCGGCCGTGACGCGTCTCGACAGCACGGTGCCCGCGCTGCCCGGCACGCAGGTCCAGCGCGGCGACGTGCTGACGCTCGTCGGCAGCAAGGAGGACGTGACGCGCGGCGCGGCGAAGCTCGGCTACATCGTTCGCGCGACGCAGAAGACGGACTTCGTGTTCCTCGGGCTCGGCGTGCTGGTGGGCATCGGCATCGGGCGGCTGTCGGCGCATGTCGGCGGCATCGACCTGTCGCTCGGGACGGGCGGCGGCTGTCTGCTGGCGGGGCTCGTGTTCGGCTGGATCCGCTCGCGCTATCCGGTCATCGGCTCGTTGCCGTCCGCGGCGGCGCAAATCCTGAAAGACTTCGGGCTATGCACCTTCATCGCGGCGGTCGGCCTGTCGGCGGGCGCGGACGCGCTGCGGCTGATCCGCGAATTCGGCATCGCGCTGCCGCTGGCGGGCATCGTCATCACGCTCGTGCCGGCGCTCGCGTCGCTCTTCGTCGGGCGCGTGCTGCTCAGGCTCGACGTGCCGATGCTGCTCGGCGCGATCGCGGGCCAGCAGTGCAGCACGCCGGCGATCAGCGCGCTCGTCGGCGTGACGGGCAACGCGACGCCCGTCATCGGCTACACCATCACCTACGCCATTTCCAACGTGCTGCTGCCGCTGCTCGGGCCGCTCGTCGTCGGACTGGTGAGCAAGCTCGGCTAGATCGACGCACATCGGGGGTTCAATGGACTGGCTCCACGCGATCTTCGCGAAGTCGCCCGAAACGGCGCTGTTTCTGTCGCTCGCGGCGGGTTATCTGATCGGCCAGCTCAACTTCGGCAAGTTTCAGCTGGGCGGCGTCGGCGGCTCGCTCATTGCCGCGGTCGTCGTGAGCCAGGTCGGCGTGCAGATCGACAACGGCGTGAAGTCCGTCATGTTCGCCGTGTTCATCTATGCGGTCGGCTACGACTCGGGGCCCCAGTTCTTCAACTCGCTGAACCGGCGAACGCTGCGCGAGATTGCGATGGCCGTTTTTCTCGCGGTGACGGCGCTCGTCACGGTGATCGTCTGTGCGAAGGTGTTCGGCCTCAACAAAGGGCTCGCGGCGGGGCTGGCGGGCGGCGCGCTCACGCAGTCCGCGATCATCGGCACGGCGGGCGACGCCATCGCGCGGCTCGGCCTGCCCGCCGCCGAAACGAAGGCGCTGCAGGGCGACGTCGCGATTGCCTATGCGGTGACGTACGTGTTCGGCTCGCTCGGCGCGATCATCGTGTGCGTGAACATCCTGCCGAAGTTCATGGGGCAGAGTCTGAAGGACGCGTCGATCGAGGCGGAGAAGTCGCTCTCGGGCGACGCCGGTCCCGCGCCGGGGCAAGTCTCCGCGTTGCCGCCGCTCGTCGGGCGCGCGTATCGCGTGACGGCGGCAGGCGCGGCGGGACGCACGGTCGCGCAGATCGAGATGGCGCAGCAGGACCTGATCACCGTCGAGCGCGTGCGGCGCGCGGGCCACGCACTGGAACCGCGCCCGGACGTGATGCTCGAAGCGGGCGATATCGTGCTCGTCGTCGGGCGGCGCGAGGCGATGGCCGGCGCGGCGTCGCACATCGGCGAGGAAGTCGCGGACAGCGACGGCATCAGCATCGTGATGCAAAAGCGCCAGGGCGTGTTCGCGCGGCGCGGCATGAATCACACGACGATCGCCGCCGTGCGCGCGACGGTCGACCGCGACATGCGCCACGGCGTCTATTTGCAGGCGATTTCGCGCGCCGGCATGCCGCTGCCGGTGCTGCCGGAAACGCGGCTCGAACATGGCGACGTGCTCACGTTCTACGGCTCGCCGCAGGACACGAAGCGCGCCGTCGACGCGGCCGGCTACGAACTGCCGTACAGCAACAAGACCGATTTCATTTATATGGGCGTGGGCATCGTGGTCGGGCTTTTGCTCGGGCTCGTCGTCGTGCGCGTGGGCGGCATTCCGATCACGCTCGGCTCGGGCGGCGGCTGCCTGCTCGCGGGCCTCGTCTTCGGCTGGATGCGCGGCAAGCATCCGATGTACGGCGTGATGCCGCCTGCCGCGTCGCAGTTGCTGAAGGACTTCGGGCTCGCGGCGTTCGTCGCGGTGGTCGGGCTGAACTCCGGTTTGCAGGCCGTCGTCACCGTGAAGCAGAGCGGCCTCACCATCTTCCTGCTCGGCGTCTTCGTCACGCTGTTTCCGCTTCTGTTGACGATGCTCTTCGGCCGCTACGTGCTGCGCTACGACAACGCAGCGGTGTTCGCGGGCGCGCTCTCCGGTTCACGCAGCGCGAACCCGGCGTTCGGCGGCGTGCTCGACAAGGCGGAAAGCCCGGTGCCGACGGCCGCCTTCGCGGTGACGTATGCGCTCGCCAACGTGCTGTTGACGCTGCTGGGGCCGCTCGTGGTTGGGCTGGTTTAGCGGCTGGTGTAGCGGCTGGTGTAGCGGCTCGGGCGTGCTCCTTGCGCCATAATCGGCGGGCGAACAAGGAGGCATTTCATGGCGAATACGATACCCGTCGTCACGCTGCCCGACGGCGAAGCGATCGCGAAGCTCGGCCAGGGCACCTGGGAAATGGGCGAGCGCCCGAACGCGCGCAAGGCGGAGATTGCGGCGCTGCGTGAGGGCGTCGAACTGGGGATGACGCTCATCGACACCGCCGAGATGTACGGCGACGGCGAGAGCGAGAAGCTCATCGCCGAGGCGCTGTCGGACGTGCGCGACGACGTGTTCATCGTGAGCAAGGTGTATCCGCACAACGGCAGCGAGCGCGGCGTGCAGGCGGCGTGTGAGCGGAGTTTGAAGCGGCTCAGAACCGATCGCATCGATTTGTACTTGCTGCACTGGCGCGGCGGCGAAGACTTGCAGGGCGTGGTCGCGGGCTTCGAGAAGCTGCGGCGCGACGGCAAGATTCGCCATTGGGGCGTGAGCAATTTCGACACCGACGACATGGAGGAGCTTTTCTCGCTCGATGGCGGTGATGCCTGCGCGACGGATCAGATCCTCTATAACGTCGCGCGACGCGGCCCGGAGTTCGACTTGCTGCCGTGGCTTCGCGAACGCCGGCTGCCCGCGATGGCCTACAGCCCCGTCGATCATGCGCGGCTGCCGCGCGGTGGCGTGCTCGAGAAGATCGCGGCGGCGCGCGGCGTGTCGGCGTTTCAGGTGGCGCTGGCGTGGGTGCTGCAACAGCCGGATGTATTCGCGATTCCGAAGGCCGCGGATGTCGCACACGTGCGGGAGAATCGCGCGGCGGTGGAGTTGCGGTTGTCGGCGGAGGAGTTGGCGCAGATCAATGGGGAGTTCAGGCCGCCCACGAGAAAGAGGGGGTTGGAGATGCTCTAGAGGGCCCAACGCGACTGGCAACTGAGAGTGTGTTTGCCAAGCGGGCAACTGACTGCAACGCCGTGCAGTCGCGCCGACAAGGCGCCTCGTTTGTTTAAATGGGCGCCGCCCAGCATGGCATCTCTTCGATGGTGGCGGTGGCACCGTCCAGACACCTATCGACTTGAACAGGCGTAGCCATCCTGCCCAGGTGGGAGGTGCCAAC
Organism: Caballeronia sp. AZ10_KS36; assembly: GCF_023631105.1. Lineage (NCBI taxonomy): Bacteria > Pseudomonadati > Pseudomonadota > Betaproteobacteria > Burkholderiales > Burkholderiaceae > Caballeronia > Caballeronia sp. AZ10_KS36. The sequence goes on from NZ_JALQDQ010000003.1 coordinate 117,993, forward strand.
AACGGGTAATGCGCTCACGGTTTTGCTGTCGCAGCGGGAGACCCTTTGAGATGCACGTCGAACTTCTGCTTCTCTTGCAGGGAGTACGGGTAGTCTTCGTTGAAATCTGCGTAGCTATCCTGACCGCTGAACTCAACATAGCCCTTCAACTCTTCTGGCGCAGCCACGCCGCGAATTGAAACCATCGAATTGACCTCATAACGGCCGCTCAAGAACTCGTTCGTCGGCCACGCGAGGAACTTCGCGTGACGAACTCGGCCGGGATCGACTCGCACTGTATCTCCCGGGAAGTCCTGTTTATTCAACAACTGATCGGCACCGAGCCACAGCGTGGAAAACTTGGCCCTAGGATTCGCACCGTTTAGATTGTCGAGTCGATAAGCGCTAATGAAAACCCAAGAGTTCATTAGAATAGGATTGAAACTTCCTTCCCAACTGTTCGGGCTCGGGAAGACGAACGGGAGTGAGCCTGAATTGGAGAAGGCTACGTCGACTAACAGCTGTCCTTGATATCGGACCAAGGTTGTCGTTACATCAAGTTTTGCTTCCTTCGTGCTAACATCGAAGAGACTCTGGAATGATCGGGAAACGTATAGGTAGGGAGTAAGTCCGTTTGCGGCCTTCTTCCCCAGTAGCTCCCTCAGTTGATCGGCTTGTAATTCGCGTGTTGATCCGGTGAACACGCCGATTCCCGGTAAGTGCGAGTCTTCCGTTTCGCCTCGAAACAGAAGCCTGAACGACGAGTTGGTTATCTTCAATTCGCATATGGTCTCAGTATTCAATGAGCCATTGATATAGACAGTGTGCGCTGCTCCGTCTGACATCGTTTCTCGTGCGAACAAGGAAAGTATCGCAAGCAGACAGCAACCTACCCGCAGTCGTTCAGCCATTGAATGCTGCTCCGGTTTGAATTGCCGCCCAGACGGCGAACATGGGCGAGGAAGCGCGGGTCACGGCTGAATCACCTTCCCGCACTCAGACCAGACTAGATATCAGGCTACAGCCACACATCGCATGATGGCCGTGCCGCGCCACCGGTACGCCGTGGTCGGTGATGAAAGGGTCGCCTTCGACGATGAGGTTCGGCTTTATCTCGGGATGCAGTGGGCAGGTCACTTCATCGCCCTTGCGGGCGACCCGGCGACCGTCATAGCGCATGGTCTCCGATGCGGTGATAACGACACCGCCATGGTCAGTTTTGTCGTCGAGACGGATTAAATTGATCGGCATGTATTTTCCTAATCGTTGCGGCGATACCAGGTTACGGCGTTGCCGGAACTGTCCAGCTCCGGTCCCGGCATGGTTTGTCCGGTTTCAATCCGGATCGTTTTCTTCAGGAACGGAGCGCTCCATTCGCCACCGCGCGGACACGGCTCGCCGGGTTTCGCCTGAAGCATGACGACAGGCGGCACGTCCTTGGCCGATGGGTCGCTGTGGGCGCGATACCAGTCGACTAGATCCTTCGGATAGACGATGTCGTCGCGATAGCTGCTGTCGTCGATGTCGAAAAGCACCGTCACCAGCGCGGCTTCTAGGCACCAGTAGCCGAAGTAAAGACCGCCTGTGTGTGAGCCATGCCAGTACGTCGGTTTCATACCCTTGTACCAGCTTTCGACGAACTCTTTAACGTAGGCGGCGCGTTGATCGGGAGGTACATCGGTGGCGCGTCCCAGCGGCTTGTACGGGATCGGATGAAAGAGTGTCTTTTCGCAATGCACGTGGCTGCCAGTCAGGGCCTGCACCACGTTCTTGAACAGGATGTCGCGGCCACGGTTGAACGTCGCAGTCTTGTCGACCCACTTCATGATCTGCGGGATGAACTCGTCGTGCTTCATTAGCTTGCTTAGAGCGAGCAGCCAGAAGACGTACACGTAGGCGTCGAGCTGGGTGATTTCCAGAGTGTCCGCTTCGTTACGGGGTGGGGTCTCGCTGCGGGGGGAGATCTTGTTGTCGATAAAGGTCCGGATGTTGGCAATCACTGTCGGTAGCAACTGCTCCAACTCGTCGATAGAGCCTCCCGCCGTGTAGCCAAGAAGCAGGAGTCGGAGATGGTTACAGGCAACCGTCCAGCGAAGGCTTGATTGCGTACGAACCGAAAGCGCGTCGGGTTGCAACAACTTGTCCTTCGCTAAGACAACCGTGTATTCCATCTGCTCGGAGTCCTCCGAATATTGCTTTCACCCAACGACTTCTGCCTAGTCGTTTTGCCAGTGTCATAGATCCTAACTCCACAAGGTATTGCCTCCAGAAACGTTGTCTGCTGCGCTCTTAGGTGGAGGTCGGTCGATATCCAGCCGAGATTCCAGCACGTCGATAGATGTGAACGCTTTCATATGCGGACTAGCGCCGATTGGCCCCGGCAGGACTAGCCTCTGGGAAATCCACGACCGACCTCTGGCTAATGAACTCGACCGGACCGCCCGCCAACTTACTGGGCGGGAATATTTGTTCGATACAAATGGAGACTCCAATCTTGTAACGACCTTTCTCAAAAGCGTTACTCGGTTCAACGAGGAACCGCGCCTCTTTGATTTGTCCGGGTAACAACTCGACGATGTCGTTGCCAAAGTCGCTTCGATTTACTAGTTCCGCTCCGCCGAACCAAGGTGTGGTGAATGTATGGTCATGTTCTCCACTAGCGGCTTTGTCTGCCGCTACACCCGTCACTAATATCCAGGAATGCTGCATGATCGGGTTGAAAGATCCTTTCCAACTCGCAGGGCTTGGGAAGCTTATAGAACTTTCTCCAGAGTTTCTGAAGGCTAGAGAGATCATCAAGGCGTTTCTTTCAGCGGTAACATTGACTGAAACGTCTAGTTTCTCGACTTTTTCTCCCTTTTCATACATTCTCTGCAGCAACTTCTCAACACGGAAAAACGGCACTGGCCCGTGGCTCATATCAACGTCGCTAAGCTCACTCAGTAGACCGTCGTCTGACGGATCCAGATAACCACGAAAGACGCCTATGCCCGGCATGTTCGCATCTCTGGTATCACCCCGCATTACCAATTCGAACCGTTCACCAGTTATTTTTGCTTCAGAGATTGCTTCCGACGAAGCGGAGCCATTGGTTACTATCGAGAAAGATTTATCATGCGCCATGATCGAGTTCGACCCCCACATCAGTATGAGCAAGAGAAAGTAGGTGAACGATTTATTCATTAGGGCTCCTTTGACTTAACGGCCTTCCACGTTATTCCGTTCTTGGATTTGAACCAGTCACAGATATGTACGAGATAGTATGGGGGCGTCATGGCAACTGAGTCATACACGCCACCGCCCATAAGACTATCGGCGGTGGTTCCCTGCCAAACATTCTTATCCGGATTGTTCTTGGCAAGCGGAAGATCGATAGTCGAATCCGCTTTGACATACGTCCTATGTACGGCACCGCCGCCCCAGTAGTACTCGTCTGGAAAGCTGAATAGATGGCCTACTTCGTGACTTAGAACGTGATGCACAGTTGGCCATGGCTTCTCCACCTTCGTCTGAGGGTCTACATAGTTGACTACTTCGCTCCAATTTCCAGAGTTTGCGCGGACGGAAGCCGGGTGCAAATTTACCGTAGTGTGCGCAATCTTATTTGAATCGGCGGTCAACAACTCGACGCAAAACGATACAGGTATTTTGCAACCGCATCCGGCACCCTTCTCGCAGTCGGCTTTCGTTAGAAAGTATCCATTCTGGTTTAGATCGCGCTCGATCTTCGCTTTTTCAGACCGAAGAAAAGCAGACACTGCCGCCGCAGGTCGATCCTCCACGGTTCGTCCGGGCGCTCCGTATGCGTCGAGATCATGATCGTAACTTACGATTTTCGTCGTCCCGTCCGGCTCGGTTTGTCTCACCTGTTTCGGTTCGACGAGCACGCGAACAGTTGCCGTTATAGACTTACTCGCTTGGTCATAGGCCAGATCGAAGGTTCCACCGAACGATGCATAGTTGGCGTGCAACTGCGACTGCTGGCTTGGATACGGATTGCCAGCTTTGTCGACTGCGAGATAGTCTGCGCAGCCTGCTTTGGGACTCACGGTCTCTACGACGCCTGACATGTTCCACGTACAGGTTCCAATTTTGCCAGCCTCCGCCGACCGAGGCAGATCTATCTTCGTGCTAGCCGGTTCGGGATTGGCCGTAGAAGCCGAAGCTTCGGGTGGCGCTGGCAGGAGGAAGGTTGAAGAAAGGGTAGAGCTTGTATCGAAGGTGCCGGTTTCTCCACAGTCAAACTCGATTGGATGCGTTGCAAAAGTCGGCGTGCGCGCAAACTTCAGGGACGGCCCCGGCACGTCCCACGACGCCCCTTTCTCCAAGATCGGTCCAGGTGACCCATTGACGATCCCGCTACCGTTGATCTGGACATACGATCCCCCCGCGCCGATCCACACCTCTTTCGACGCGGTAATCACGACTTTCCCGTCCGTGCTGCTAATCGTGACGTCCTTAAGCGCCGCGAGCGCCAACTGATCGCTTTGCGCCTGAATCTCGACCTTGCCTTTCGCCGCAATAAGCTTGAGCCCAAGCTGATAAGCAAACATCGAAATCGCTCCACGCACGGACGCGAACAACGAGCGCCCAAGCGACACACTCATGTCCCGCCCAGCGGTGATCGCATGATTTTCACCGCTCGCCTGATGTGTGCTTTCAGCCGCAGTGGTCGCGATTCCCGCGCTGCTCGCGAGCACGACGTCGGGTCGCGTCATCTCGGGCGACGGATTGTCGTGCGCCTTCGCGCCACCCTTAATCGCCTCGTTCTGCGTCTTGATGGCTTGCGCCGCGTCGGCCTGGCTCATCGCGGCGGTTTGCGCCAGATGCTGCTGCGCAAGCCGCCCCAACTCCTCATGCTGCCCGCGCGCCTGCGTCAGCCGCGCCACGGTCTCGCCCATGTCCTTGACGGGCGATGTCGCACCGATGCGCGCCTCGGTCGTCATCAAGAGACCTGCGTTGGCCCTCAGCACACCATGCGCCTCGGTGGCCAGTTCGAACCCAACGCCGCGCGCCTCGCTGCGCCCCTTATGCCCGTCGATGCGCGTATTGGACCCGAGCACCAGCCGCGACTGCGCGTGATCGCTCGCCACCTGAACCTGAAGCTTGCCCGGCGTATCGTCGGTGAGCACGCTGTTGGCCGACTGCCCGTTCAAGTCGCGGCTGCGCCAGCCCGAGAGCACGCTATTGCGCGGCAACTCCCACGGCAGTTGATGGTTCTCCGTACTGTGCGCCGCCATCACGAAGGGCCGGTCCGGATCGCTGTCGAAATAGCCGATCTGCACCATCTGCCCCACGCGCGGCGTCCACAACGCGCCGTAGCCGGGTCCTTGCCAGGGCGAGGCCACTTGCAGCCAGCAACTCGCCGTGTCATTGAGCGGACTCACGCGGTCCCAGACGAAATGCACCTTCACGCGCCCATACGGGTCGGTGAGGAGCTTGTCCTGATCGTCGAAGCCAACCACCACCGCCATCTCGCCATAGGCGCGCGGCTTGACCGCCGTCTGCGGCGTGCGATAGAAGGTGTCGGCGGGCACGGCCGTGAAGTGCGTCTCGCACTGATAGCGGCGCTCGAGCGCGCCGCGATGGGTGACCGTATCGTTGTTGACGATCTCCAGTTCCGTTGAGACGACCAGATACTCGCCATCGCCGGGCGTGAGCGGATAACCTTCGAGCCGGAACTTGTAGCCGGTCATTAGGCCGCGAAGGTTGCCGGAGCCGCTCGCGAGCCGACTTTGCGCGCGATGGGCCTCGACTTTGACCTGCGCCAGATGCTCGGCTTCGAAGTTGGCGTCGTTGGGGCGGCCCGAGACACCGAGCGGCGTCGCGAGCGGTTGCGCGTAGTCGCCCCAGGCGTACTCTTCGGCGTTGTCTTGCGTGCTCTCGCTGTGCTGCGTGCGCTGCGCGGTGAGCTTCACGACGGACTGCGTGTAGTCGTAGTCCACCAGCGA